>NZ_JAAHFZ010000001.1:0-102264 GCF_010672795.1 Moorena sp. SIO1G6 | reverse complement strand
ACTGATTTCACTGTTGTCATCGGCAGTAATGGTGATTTCTACTGCCCCAGCTGGAACAGTGTCCAGAGCAATGGTATACTCCTGTGCCTCTCCTCCTTCCGTCAGAGGGGAAATCTCGCTGATCAGTATTTGACCAGCAGCATCTGCGTCATTATCAGTAATGGTGATCTCGGTGACTGGGATAATCAGAGTATCAGGATATTTGACCTCATCTCCGGTGTTGGTAATGGCGTAGCTGATAGTGCTGGTGTGCTCACCTTCTATACTCTGGTCATCCAGCGCCTGTACCGTAATGGTTTTGGCGCTGGTATCACTCAGACTCACCACTACTTCGTTGTCGTAGATCTCCCCATCAACACTGATTTCACTGTTGTCATCGGCAGTAATGGTGATTTCTACTGCCCCAGCTGGAACAGTGTCCAGAGCAATGGTATACTCCTGTGCCTCTCCTCCTTCCGTCAGAGGGGAAATCTCGCTGATCAGTATTTGACCAGCAGCATCTGCGTCATTATCAGTAATGGTGATCTCGGTGACTGGGATATCGAGAGTATCAGGATATTTGTCTGAATCCCCGGTGTTGGTAATGGCGTAGCTGATGGTAGTGTTATGCTCACCTTCGACACTCTCGTCATCTACTGCCTGTACCGTAATGGTTGTGGGGGTAGTATCCGTTAGGCTCACTACCACTTCATTATCGAAGCTCTGCCCATCGAGACTTATTTCACTGTTGTCATCCGCAGTAATGGTGATTTCTACTGCCCCAGCTGGAACAGTGTCAAGAGCAATGGTATAAGTGCCAGACTCTCCCGCTTCCGCGATCGGGGAAATCTCCGTGATCAGCACTTGACCAGGAACAACTGCCTCATTATCAGTAATGGTGATCTCGGTGGCTGGGATATCGAGAGTATCAGGATATTTGTCTGAATCCTCGGTGTTGGTAATGGCGTAGCTGATGGTAGTGTTATGCTCACCTTCGACACTCTCGTCATCTACTGCCTGTACCGTAATGGTTGTGGGGGTAGTATCCGTTAGGCTCACTACCACTTCATTATCGAAGCTCTGCCCATCGAGACTTATTTCACTGTTGTCATCCGCAGTAATGGTGATTTCTACTGCCCCAGCTGGAACAGTGTCCAGAGCAATGGTATACTCCTGTGCCTCTCCTCCTTCCGTCAGAGGGGAAATCTCGCTGATCAACACTTGACCAGGAGCAATATCATTATCAGTAATATTGGCAGTGAATTCTGCAACTAAGCCAACAGCATAGCTTGGATCATCGGAAACCGTAATTTCTTGCCTGATTTGACTGCTGTGCTCTTCTTCAACTTGCTCATCATCTACCGGCTGCACCGTGATTTCTTTTTCCAGAGTCTCAGCGTTGAGAGTAATGACTTGCTCTTTGGCAAACTCTTCATCATCTACCTTGATTACACTCTGGTCATCAGCAGTCAGCTTAACCGTTACATCCCCAGTGGGTCGGGTACTTAAGGCAACTGTGTAAATTCCCTCTTGACCCTCTTGGACAGATACAAGACCATCCATGAACACGATTCCAGGGTCATCGTCTGCAATATTGGCAGTATATGATGGGCCTTGTCCGATAGGATAGTTCTCAGAATCTTCTGTATCGCTAACTCTGTGAGTGATGGTGCTAGTGTGAACACCTTCTACCAGAGCATCCTGAACTGCTCGTACCCTAATGGTTTCTTCGAGTTTTTCTGGGTTGAGGTTAATGATTCGCTGAGAGCCAAAGTTGATGCCATCGAGACTAATTGTACTCTGGTTATCAGCTTGGATAGTAATTTGTACTGCTCCAGTGGGAGGAGTATTCAAAGAAACTGTGTAAGTGCCTGAACCATTGTTTTCAGTGATCGTGATGGCCTGGCTGAAGATCAGCCCAGAGTCATTATCAGCAATATCGACAGTGACTTCTTCTGGTAGCTCGCCCAGGTCATAGTCTAGGTCTTCGGAAGCAATTTCATGGCTAATTTTGCTAGTGTGATCACCTTCGACCTGATCATCATCTAATCCCTGTACTGTAATTTCTTTTTCCAGGGTTTCAGCGTTGAGGATAATCTCTTGCTCAGGGGCAAACTCTCCGTCACCCACTTTGATTAGACTCTGGTCATCGGCTGTGATAGTGACTGTTACGTCACTAGTAGGCACAGTGCTTAAGCCAATTGTGTAAGTATCTTCTTGAGCTTCCTCAACAGACAAGGTGGTCTTACTGAAAACAATCCCAGGGTCATTATCTGTAATTGTGGCACTGAAGGAGCCGCTAGTTCCTAGAGGATAGTTAGTGGTATCTCCGGTTTCAGTCACTTTGTGGCTGATAGTGCTGGTATGAATTCCTTCAACCAGATCGTCATCAGCGGCTTGTACACTAATGGTTTCTTGGAGTTTTTCTGGGTTGAGAGTAATGACTTGCTCAGAGGCAAACTCCCCTTCACTTACCTTGATTAAACTATCGTCATCAGCGCTTAGAGTAACAGTTACCTCTCCGGTAGGCACAGTATTTAAAGCAACTGTGTAAGTTCCTTCCTCACCGCCTTCGATAATTGCGATCGCACCACCAAAAATTAGTCCAGGGTCATTGTCAGTAATGTCGATAGTAACATCCTTGATCTCCTGGCCTAGAGGATAATTGGTAGTATCACTTGAACCAGTAATTTCATGGCTGATAGTGCTGCTGTGGTCGCCTTCCACAGCGGTGTCATCAACCACCTGGACTGTGATAGTTTGTCGTGTAGTTCCTTGGAGCTGGATCGGAAGGCTAGGAGCAAAGTTTGTACCATCTGTGCTGATTCTAGTCTGTGGATCAGCGGTGATAGTGACTTCTACTGAACCACCTCCCACAGGAGGAGTGTTTAAACCAATTTCGTAAGTCCCGATATCCCCTTCAGTGAGATCGAGATTACTGATGATAACTACTCCAGGCTCATCATCAGTAATCTCAGCTATAACATCTGGAATTTCCAGATCCAGGGGATAGTTTGTGATGTCTTGGGATTCAGTAATCTCGTGGCTGATGGTGCTGTCGCGAAGACTCCTAAATTCAGCATCATCCTTACCGCGCACGGTAATGGTTTTAAGGGTCAGGTCACTGAATGTAACATCTTGAGTGGAAGCAAAGCTAGTACCATTATCAATACTGATTTCAGTCTCATCATCAGCTGTGATAGTAACTTTGACATCTCCAGTAGGCTGAGTGCTTAAACCAATTTCGTAGGTATCAGTACTGCCTTCAGTGACCTGAGGAGTACCAATGATAACTATTCCGATATCATTATCAGTAATTGTGGCAGTGACATCCTCAATGGGTGTGTTCTGATCGGAATAGTTTGTATCCTCTGAAGCAATGCTGTGGGTAATGATGCTGCTGTGAATCCCTTCCGGCGGCTGATCATCTACCGCCTGCACCTTGATTTCTTTTTCCAGTGTGCTTTGGTTGAGGGTAATCACCTGCTGTGATGCAAACTCTTCACCATCCACACTGATCAGACCTTGCTCATCCGCTGTAATAGTAACCGTTACATCCTGGGTAGGCTCGGTGGTTAAACTGATGCTGTAAGTACCCTCTTGACCCTCTGAGAGGGACAAAGACTTATTGGAGATAATCATTCCAGGGGTACCATCCTTAATCTCGATATCAGTAGACCATGTTCCCTGTCTTTCAGGATATTGCGGATCCACAGAATCGGTAATTTGGTGAGTGAGGGTACTGGTGTGAAGACTTTCTACCTTGTCGTCTGTTGTACCTCGCACCGTGACAGTGGTTGGTGTAGTGTCACTAAGTTGGATATTTCGACTGGTGCCAAAGTTTAAGTTGTTCTGATCCAGAGCAAGTTCACTTTCCCCATCTGTGGTGATAGTAACTCTTACGGGGTCAGTGGGGGTGGTACTTAAGGCAACTTGATAGGTTGTCAAGTCTCCACCTTCCTCAGTGGGCTCGGTTGCTGGAGTGATGATTAGACCTGGGTCATTGTCAGTAATAGTGACAATGACATCTCCAACCTTACTATTTATTTTAAAATCTGAGCCATCCGGAGCCTCAGTAATGGTGTGGGTGATGGTGCTGGTGTGAGCTCCTTCGACGGTTGAGTCATCCTTAGGCTTGACGGTGATAGTTTTTGCCGATGTGTCACTGAATCTAACCACTTGGCTGTCGGCAAATGTGGTACCTCCTTCAATACTGATCAGACTCTGGTCATCAGCCTGAATAGTAACTCTTACATCTCCACCGGGATTCTGTAGTAATCGAAGTGTGTATTTCCCTTCATTACCCTCTTCAACACTATCTTCAACACCAGTTTGACCAAGTGGGGAAGTATCAAAAAAGAAAAGGTCAGAGCTATCATCAATAATCTCAATGGTAGCGTTATCTATTGTGGTTGTAGGATAGTTGTCGGTATCGTCTGTAGCACTGATTGTGTGGGTGATTGTACTTTCGTGAGGAGTCCCTTCTGATGGGTCGTTATCTTCAGTAGCCTGCACCTTAATGGTTTGGGGTGTAGTATCGCTAAGTGTGATAGTTCCCTGGTCTACAAACCCAGTCCCATCCGGCAATTTGATCTGACTATCGTCATCAGAATCAAGGGTGATTGTTACGTCCCCAGTAGGATTGGTGCTTAAAGCAATGGTGTATTCATTTTCGTCACCTTCTTGAATCTGACCAGTAGCTTGGGTGATGATTACCCCAGGATCATTGTCAGCAATAGTGACAGTGACGTCTCCAACCTTGCTCTCTTCAAAGTTTGAACTGTTTGAATTAGTAATTTCGTGGCTAATGCTGACTTTTTGAGGTCCGGTGACATCTGAGTCTTCAGTAGCCTGCACCGTGATAGTTTTTTCGGATGTGGTGCTATTGAGGTTGATGACTTGCTCGGAAGCAAATTCTTGGTCATCTTCTACCTTGATTAGACTCGACCCATTGGCTTTGATGGTGACTTTTATGTCTCCTGCATCAAGCCCGTCTGCTTTAATGGTGTACGTACCCTCTTGACCCTCTTCAATAGACAAAGTTTGGTTATCGAAGGTGAGCAGATCTGGGTTATTGTCAGTAATCCTGGGAAAGACCTGTCTAGTTTGACCTGGAGAATATTGTGCTTGTGTTGCCTCGGATTCAGTAATAGTGTGGGTGATGGTGCTGTTGTGCTCACCTTCTAAGGTGTTGTCCTGAATCCCCTGCACCGTGATTTCGGTGGTGAAGTCGGTTTCGTTAAAGGTTATCTCTCCGGAAGAGACAAAGGTGTTGCCCCCATCTAAACTAAATTGACTCTGACCATCACTAGTTTCGATTTCGACTGTTACGTCTCCATCGGGTGCGGTACTCAACCCAAATTCATAGGTACTATTTTCACCCCCTTCAATCGGTGTGGGGGTGCCTTGGATATATAGCCCTGGGTCATTATCGGTAATTTCAAGGGTGACACCAGTAAGTTCAGTATTTACGGGATAGTTGGTTTCGTCCTCTGTGGCTGTAACAGTGTGAGTGATGGTGCCGGGGTGAATACCTTCAGGAGTAGCATCATCTATAACCCGCACCGTAACAGTTTTTTCTGAGGTGTCACTGATTACGACGGTGTGTTGGGTTCTGAACCCCTGACCATCCACATTGATTTGACTCTGCCCATCAGTTCTGAGGGTAACAGTCACGTCTCCAGTTGGCGGGGTGTCTAAGGCAATAGTATATGACTGGTCAGCACTAGTTTCAGTAAGCTCGATAGTTGTCTGTGAGAGAATAAAGTCTGCCATAGTGATTCAAAATGTTTAGTTAGTTACCTATAGCAATAGCTAGTACCAATTGCTAATTAGGGATAGCTGCATCAGAATTGGCTTGGGGTTTGGGTCAATAGGAATTGGCTAAAGCGATTTCGGACACCCACTGGTATAGGTGTCGATCTGAGTTATCCATCCTCTGGCAATACAAATGCCCGACCGGGTTTCAATTTGTCTTAAAACCTTTCCCCAATTAATTTGACCCAGCGATTTTATTGTCTTCCCCTTGACCGATTTCTGTTCACCGGGAAAGTACCGAACTTACTGTGGGGCTAACTAGGGATTTTACATAGACTTCTCGAAAACTTTGCGTTTATAATAAATTACTGGCTTACCCCCCTTGAAAACTGCCCCACACCCATCAGAGACTGGAGTTGTTCAGGCATGAGCATTTCAGAGGTGTTTTGTGAAAAAAGTTTTAGGAATCATTCTCGGTGGTGGCGCAGGAAGCCGCTTATATCCACTAACCAAGCCCCGTGCTAAACCAGCAGTGTCATTGGCAGGTAAATACCGCTTGATCGATATTCCTGTCAGTAACTGCATTAATTCTGAGATTTACAAAATCTATGTCCTAACCCAATTTAACTCAGCATCTCTCAATCGCCACATTACCCGTGCCTATAATTTCTCTGGCTTCACAGAAGGGTTTGTTGAAATTCTACCAGCCCAAAAAACTGCGGAAAACCCAAGCTGGTTTCAGGGAACAGCAGATGCAGTTCGTCAGTATCTATGGTTATTTAATGGCTGGGATGTTGATGAATACCTAATTCTATCAGGAGACCACCTCTACCGGATGGACTATCGCTTATTTGTCCAACGTCACCGGGACACTGGAGCGGATATTACTCTCTCGGTTGTACCTATTGATGAGACACGGGCATCTAGCTTTGGCTTGATGCAAATTAATGATCGGGGCAAAGTGATTGACTTTCGGGAGAAACCCACAGGGGAATTGCTCAAACAAATGCAAGTGGATACTACTGTGCTTGGACTTACACCAGAAGAAGCCAGAAATAGTCCTTACATTGCTTCTATGGGAATTTATGTTTTTAGTAAAGCAGTGATGAAAGAAGTGCTCGAAGCTAATTCTGAACACACAGACTTTGGTAACGAAGTTATCCCAGCCTCGATGCCAAAGTATAACATTCAAGCTTATTTATTTAATGATTATTGGCAAGATATCGGCACTATTGAGGCATTCTACAATGCTAACTTATCCCTGACTCGTCAACCATCACCATCGTTTAGCTTTTATCAGGAAGATGCTCCGATTTACACCCGCGCCCGTTATCTACCGCCCTCAAAGCTTTTAGACTGTCGGGTAACAGAGTCAATTATTGGGGAAGGGTGTATTCTCAAAGACTGCCGCATTAATAACTCGGTATTGGGATTGCGATCGCGAGTGGAAGCTGGAACAGTTATTGAGGACTCTTTAATTATGGGTGCTGACTACTATCAATCTTTAACAGAACGTCTATCAGCCCAAGAACAAGGTCAAGTGACTTTAGGAATTGGTAAGGATACCGTTATTCGTCGTGCAATTATCGACAAAAATGCTTGTATCGGTAACAATGTCAAAATCTTCAACAAGGATCGTGTGGAAGAGGCCAACTGTGAAAGTGAGGGATTTTATATTCGTAATGGCATTGTTGTAGTGATCAAAAATGCCGTAATTCCCCATGGAGCCGTGATTTAGTTCTATGGGCTGGAAAGGGTAAGTTCATCCACATCAAAATTAGCCACGCTGTAAGCATATGCGCTACGCGAACAGCCCTTAGCGGTCAGCCGTCAGCCCTTACACGCTTACTTTAGACAGGCTTAGCCTAAGGATTAGGGCTTAGACATGCTTAGGCTAGGTATTAACTACTAAAACCATTAACCATCTTAGGCTAGGTATTAACTACTAAAACTATTAACCATTAACCATTAGTCATTAATCATTAGCCATTGACCTTGCTAGCTAAGAGCTTGCCAAAACCGCTCAAAACACCCTTAACAGAGTATTAATATGTACGGAAATTGCGATCGCACCAGTGAGGAAGAACCGAACTAAGTTTACTTGAAACCTTTGTTACCCTGGCGTTGAGGTAGATAAACCATAATCCAAGGGCAATCACTTACCCCTTACGATCTTAGACGATTAGGAGACACTCTTGATGGCTGCGACCGACTTCAAAGACTATTACTCCATTCTAGGAGTCAGCAAAACTGCTAGTGCTGATGACATTAAAAAGTCCTTTCGGCGTTTGGCCCGTAAGTACCACCCGGACTTGAATCCTGGGGACAAACAAGCCGAGGCTCGCTTTAAGGAAGTCAATGAAGCCTACGAAGTGTTATCTGACTCGGACAAACGCAAGAAATACGATCAATTTGGTCAGTACTGGAAGCAAGCGGGACAAGGATGGTCTGGTCGTAGTGGAGTCGGTGTTGATGTTGGTGGCTTTGATTTTAGCCAGTACGGCAGCTTTGACGAATTCATTAATGAATTGCTGGGTCGCTTTAGCACTGGTGCGCCCGGTGGTGCTGGCAGAAGTAGTCAGAGCTACTCCTACCGTACGAGTACTTCTAGCTCTAATGGGTTTAATGATTTTGGTGGTTTTGGTGGCTATAGCAGCACCTCGGGCTTTAACAACACTACGGGAGCAAGTGCTGACCGGGAAGCAACCATTAGCCTCAGTTGGTCTGAAGCCTTTAATGGTGTCCAAAAGCGTTTTAGCCTAGGTAGTGAAACTATAACTGTCAAGATTCCCCCTGGTGCCAAACCCGGTAGTCGTATTCGGGTGCGAGGCAAGGGTCAGGTCAACCCTCTCAATGGGCAAAAGGGAGATTTGTATTTGAAAGTAGAACTCAAATCTCACTCTTTCTTTGAGTTCGATGGTGAGAATCTGGTTTGCGAAGTGCCAATCACACCAGATGAAGCGGTTTTGGGTGGTTCAATCGACGTACCAACTCCAGATGGCTCTGTGAGTATGAATATTCCTGCTGGTATTCGTTCTGGTCAATCTCTGCGGTTACGGGGTAAAGGCTGGTCTTTACCTAAGGGTGGACGTAGTGATCAGTTAGTGCGAATTACGATAGTAACTCCGAAAAACCTCACCAATCAGGAGCGGGAGTATTATGAAAAAATCCGTGAAAGTCGCCGCTTCAATCCCCGGAGTCACTTGTCCCAAGTTCGACTATGATTATATCTAGCAGTGCTCAATGGGGCTAGGGACTTTCCTGTTGGGTTAATTGGAGTAGGGGTAAGACAATGGAAGGTACCTCATCAGAGGGTATCGATGGCATTTAGGAGTGTCTCTACTTCGGCATTTGGATTTAGGAAAGAAAATAGATGTTGAAAGTGGAGTTTTCCTAGCTGATCTAAAAGAAATTGGCCAGGTAGGGGAGCACCCAGTGCTTGACCAAGGTTATAGGCACGAAAGGTTCTACAGTTGGGGTCGCTCAGCAGTGGCATTTGTAAACTGAGATCGTTAACAACTTGTTGGCTTTGCTTGATATCTGTACTCGTAATCATTAACACCTCAACCCCTTTCTCAGTCAAGCGTTGGTAGTTCTCATTGATGTTTTTGATGTGAGGGAAGCACAGAGGACAGTAATGCTTTTCTGTGAAAATTCGGGTGAATGCCAAGATGACCGGTTGTTTGCCCTGATAATCGGATAATTTGATCTGACGGTTATTGGTAATATCTGGTAGCTCAAAATCAGGTGTCCTTGCTCCGAGTTGTAGCGCGTTAGTTGCTGGTACAGGCACAAAATTGTGGAAGAAGCGCTGATTGATTAAGCCACTAAAGTTAAGGTCTGTGAACATCAGGGGTTCAATTCTCCTGGAGAGGGAATAGTTTATAGTCACTGTTATAGTTTACCGATAGGCACCCTCAACTGTAGGTAGTTTAGGCAAAGAAGGGCGATCGCTACCCATAAACCAGCAGGACTTACACAAAACTGGACCCATCTTCCCATCAGCACCGATTCACAATTTCAATGGGTGACAGCTTATATGGATGTTGATAGAGATAAGTGTCTGTTTTTTGGTAATGGGTAATAGACATCTCCAGGAATTGCTAAGCAATTCCTGGAGATGTCTACAGAACAGTTGGTTTTATTTTCTAACCCATTGCATTTAATCCTATATAAATTGCTGCCAATCTTGAGCCTTGAATCCGGGCATCATATTCTGCTTCTATATGCTTACGCCCTGCCTGAACCAAGTCATACCATTGCTCAGGATGAGCGACTAGCTGTTGTAAATGAGTCACCAGCCCCTCTACATCTCGTTCCTCTGCGAGTAAACCTGTAACACCATCAATGGTCAGCGGTCAGCGGTCAGCCTTGGCCAAAGGCCACGCTACGCGAACAGCTTTCAGTAACTCAGATAAAAAAATGGTTACCTGTTTTATTCACAAACTGATAGCTAATAGCTGAATGCTGATAATAGCTGAATGCTGATAATAGCTGAATGCTGATAATAGCTGAATGCTTACTGATAGTGTAATTACAAAAATATTAAAATCCTCTCTATGCAAGAAGGACTTTGATTGTTTTGAATAGAGTCTCAGTAAAGCGGATTTGGGTTCAAATCAATTTGTGATAAATGCGGGTTGGAGTTCCTCAACTAAAGCATTGTATGCTGGTTTGGGACGATAGGATTCATCAAAGAGTAAGGGTGAGTCTGGACGGTCAAAGAAGTAGGGAATCCAAGAGTAATTGTCGCTCAACCCCCAAGTTGCAAAAGATTTACAGTTGGGAGCATCTAAACAGACACTCATTATATCTCGATAAACCTCTGCTTGGGCAGCCAACTTTTCTTCTCTTGTTCCCTTGCCACTGTAGATTTGTACGTCCATTTCTGTAATCCGCACTTCTAAACCCAATTCACCCAGACGCTGAATATTGGCTGCGACTTTTTTGGGATTGGGAGGTCTCTTAATGCTAGTGTGCATCTGAAAACCGACACCATGAATGGGGACACCTTGTTGCTGCAAATCTTTGACCAAGGCATAGATGGCATTACTCTTTTTGCCTAATCCTTCTGCTTTATAGTCATTGTAGAATAATTTTGCTTGTGGGTCAGCTTCATGAGCCCAACGAAATGCCATCTCAATATATTCTGGACCAATTCCTTGCAGCCAAATGGTTTTTCTTAGGGAACCATTGTTTTCAATTGCTTCATTAACTACATCCCAAACAACTATTTGTCCACGAAAGCGACCAACTACAGTATAAATATGTTCCCGCAAGATATCGATCAATTCTTGGCGACTCCATTCTTTTTCCTTTAACCAGTCTGGTAAATTGTTATGCCACACTAAAGTATGTCCGTATACCTGCATTTGGTTAGCTTGGGCAAAATTGACGATAGTAGAAGGGTTAGTAAAATCATAGCGATCGCGTTTGGGATGCAGTCGTCCAAACTTCATAGCATTTTCTGGTGTTACCAGATTAAACTCACGAGCTAGAACTTCTTGATAAGTTTCATCTTCTCTTAAGGGTTTAGCCTGAACCGCTGTACCGATGCTGATTCCTTGCTCTTTGGCTAAAGAACGCAAGGTAGTACTCGTTGATTTTTGATTATCCTTATTCTGGGTTTGACTTATGACTGAAAAAGTAGTGGTAGTTTCTTTCGCAATCTTAGCTTGGCTATCTAATGGAGAGCTCAAAGTGAAGATTTTTAAAGTTAAAGCTAAGGAGATAAATATTAAAACAGTGAACCATTTATATTTTTTCATAATCAAGATTCTAAATCAAGAATTAGCAAACCACAGACTTTAATCCTATTTTATCTAGTAAAACGGATAAACAAAGAGAAATGGCAAGTAAGAAAAACCAGCCTAGAACCTTAATTACTAATATTTCTGAAAAATCAAAAGTAGCTTCCGCAAAAAAATTGCCGCCTAAGGAAAGTAAAATTTGACTCACGAGACCATTAATACAAAAGATGCCTAGGCTATATCTTGACAAAATGGTAACACTTTGGGTCACAAGTAAAGGGAATTTTTGTGCTTCTACGCAACTAAAGCACAGAAAAGCAACAGGTACGCTAATTAAGCAAGAAAACATTATGTATTCAAAAGGTGGAACATTGCCCGCTGTAATTTTTCCCAACCAGCTATATTCAGCCATCATCAGCAAACCACTTAGTAATAGAAGTAAAACTTTGATGTGAGCTGGAGTATGAGCAGATTTTTTCCTGATTAAAGGCAATTTGTGATAGAAATAAGCACCTAAAGCTATGTAAGCAAACCAGTAAAATAATGGAATTCGATGAAAAATTTTTAAAAATGTAGTAATTTCTGGTGCAATGATTCCAGCTAGAGAAGCCTGAATAACAACGAAAATAATAATTTGAAGTAAGAGAGCAGCCATAAGAGTTTTAAAACTATCAATATAATGCTTGGCTAAAACAAAGATAGGGATAAGTTGAAACATAATTAGTAAATAGTAAGCACCTGTAAATATTTCTCCTGTTAAAACAGCAATACTTATTGATAAAGGTGAATTGCCTGTTGCTAATTTAAGAACCGCTGCCAAGCTAAACCAAAAAGCAGTAGGAATAGCTAGACGAGACAGACGCTTGTTGAGTAAAACTAAAACTGATTGGTTGGGACGATTAGTTAATCCACGTTGTAGTAATAGAAAAGAGATTGTTAAAAATACTGGCACACAAAATCTTAAGGGAGCAAATAAAATGTCTATAAGTAAAGCACTAGAAGCATAGGTAGAGTAAGGAACAAAAACTGAGTGGTAAGAGACAACAGCAGTAATGCTTAGGGCTTTAAGAATATCAATAAAAAAAAATCTATTTTTATAAATCATAGGTCATTGGTGACAATTTAAGGTTGTGAACCAATTGTCAAAGGGGTTTCACGAAAAGGTTGGAATAAAAATTATGATTAACTTCGTTACTTATTAATACAAGGCACTATAATTAGTCTGATATTAGATTTTTACTACTGTTTTACCATCTCTAAATATTGGTGATCAGGAGCCAAAAATATTTAACTTTATTCTTACTAATTTCTGGCAATAAGCTATATATAAATAACAAAAAAACAGATAAATATTTAAATATACTTGGAATTGTTTTGGAAAAATGTAGTATTTTATGTCAATTTAAAGGAATTAAATTGACACCTATTTTCTCCTTATTTGTCTTTTCTAAAAATACAGTAAATATTGTGACAAAAGTATTTGCCAACAAATGGAAGCCAGCAGAGCAAGGAAAAGATTTTTGATTTCGGATAATACTACTTCTAAATCAAAAATATGCTCAAAAGTATCTTTCGACACAATAAAATCGAAATCCTGTTCAGGATAGTCTCGTAAGTTTACAGCCAAGAACTTTACTTTATTTTGTAGTTGAGGGTAATTTTGCTGTAAGTTCATTTGAGCAAATTCAACATCGCGATCATTTAGATCTAAACCAACTACTTGTGCTGCTCCAGACAAAGCAATATCCAAGGAAAGATTTCCTAAACCACAGCCTATTTCCAAGACTTTTGCCCCTTTAAAAGAGGGTTTTTTTTCAAGACGAGACCAAAAAAGTTCGTTGGTATTTTTTTGAGTTTGTAGATAATTTAAGGCGTGCTGAAAGTAATCTTCTGCTTCTCGCTTTAGTTGAATAGGGAAACCAAAGTCAGGTTTTTGTGTTTGGGGTTTGTTAGTAGTTGTCATTGTTTTTCTCATACAATAAAAAAATCAGTCTATAGCAGATGAGTTAACACAGAATCAATCGCTTTACTCAAGGCATACTACCTAAAAGGTGAGCTTCTCTCATTGTGTAAATTTGTCTACACAGTTTACGTAGAATTTTCCGCTTAAATCTTTCCTGAATAAAACTTTCTGGAAATAGATCTACTATTGCTTGATTTGGGGTTAAATCAAGAACCAAATGAACTCTTACTTTATCCCAGTTACTTTTTACTGTATGAGGGAATGAAAAGTCACCATAGTATAAATTTCCAGCAACCCATTGGCATACATTAGAGCAGATTTTGAACTCTATGTTAGGGTTGGTAATAATCGGAATATGAAAACGTCCAACTCTTCCATAATCAATGCTATCTTTTCCATCATAATGCCACTTGATTTTAGTACCAGGTGCTAATGCCATAAACCTTACCCTATGTTTTTCACAGGGTAAATTGTCGAGCAGTTCTTTTATATATGGGCAAAGTTCCAAAGCAGGTGTGGGTATATAAGGCTTGCCTACTTTTCTGATACTCCGATCTTCGTAGACATCACCTCCACTAGTAACTAATCCAATTGCTGTCCAGCCACCATCATGGTGATGACTAACAGAATGTTGTGTACCTTGGAATGTTTCATACACATTTTGGAAATCAGATAGTAACCTTGTTTCATCAAGTTCAACAGGTAATTTGACATTTAATGTCAAGCCAGTCAGTTTGGTCAGTAGTTCAAATACTTCAGGCATTTTTATTAAATTTCTCACAAAATGAAAGAACTAAGTCTCTATGAGCCAATTTTTACCCTAGATCCAGGAGGCTCAATTAAGGATTTTTGCAAACTTGTCATAATCTCCATCCATTATCCAATGCCAGATTTGCCAGTAGAATAAGAGCAGAGTCTCATTTTTGTATTTCATACAACGAGGTTCAAAAAGTGAATCAATTTGAGAGATTTTTACAGCATTTAAATCGGGATATTCTTGGTTAACTAAAGAAATAGTTGAATCAACTAAGCTGCTAGGAGTAAAAAAATTATTATGGTACAATCCAAATGGTTTTAATAAAGAACGGACATAATGTTTTTTTCCTAGTCGAAATGCTAAATTTAAACAGTTATTTCTTAGGGATAAAGTTTGGAGATTAGCAAACTTTCCTCCAGAAATAAAGGGAAATACACTCATGTCTGCGAAGTGATCTTGAAAGAGCTTGCGGTAAAGTTGGTAATCTACACTAAAGTCAGTTGGAAGAGAAGCAACCTCATTCCAGAAAGCTTTACTTAGACCTGGAGTAAAAGTAAAAGTTTTATTATTATAAACTTGAAGAGGGTTAGGAGCAGTGCGGTTGCGAGTTCGATTGCGAATCATAAACTGAAGAACACCAAAACCATCATTGCTGTATTTGTTTGCTTCGACTCTTAGTTGAGTATTGAATTCTTCATACATTTGCTCAGACAAACTTGGTGAAAAAATATATCTAGCAGCTTGCCATATACTAGAAGAATAGGTAGGTAAATTTTTCAGATAGTCAGTTAAGCTATATTGAGTTTCTTTTGGGAAACGCTTGAGTCCAGCACCAAAAAAGCATGCTTCCCATATAGAGTTGATACTAGAGTTTAGATACTGTACAAGTTGAGCAATAAAAAGATTTAGACTAGGTGTTGCGACCTCATTCATAATCAAATACTTAAGATATTGCTCCGAGGAGAAGAAGTCAGAATTAGTAGAAATCAGCTTGAAGGGTATATTTAACTGCTTAGCAACTTTTTCTGCTATATAGCCTTCAGCGCCGAATAACTCATCTTCATGCTTAAGTGCTAAGGCAGTAGGTTGAACTCCCATGTCAACCATTAATGCTGCTAGTAAGCGTGAATCAAATCCACCACTAAGTAGCACTGTGGTAGAGTGATTATCATAATACTCAAGATAGGCAGCAATTTCTTGTTTTAATACATGTATTAGATGGGCTGTGTCAAAGTTTTTAATGCTTAGGTTTACTTTTGGTTCAGGCCACTGCCAATAGGATTTTTCTAAGACAGTATCTTGATCTGGATCATAAGTTAAGACACATCCAGTTGAAATACGTTCAACTTGCTGAAGAGAAGTTTGGTTACCAATAAAGTGACCGAAAGATAAGAAGGCTCCCCAGCTAGCTGGATTTATATTCTTTTCAATCAAATTGCTTGCTGCAATTGCCTTAACTTCACTAGCAAAAAGTAATAGTCCCGGGAGCTTCACCACATAAAGTGGTTGCATTCCCAAAATGTCAGTTACGATTGCAAGTTTGCGGAGAGAATTGTTCCAATATATAGCGACAAATGCACCATCAAGTTCGGTTAAAACTTTGATGGCTGTGTCAAAATCACTTTCAACAACTTGGGATAATTGTTGCTCAAGATCTTTTTTGAGCGAAATAGGTGCGCCGGTAATAACTAGCAAGTTGTTTGCTATACTTTTTCTCTGTAGTGATACTCTGCCAATTTTTTGAGGAAGTGAAAGAGTTGCAACAAAACCTTTATTGTCTAATTGAAATGTATGAGAAGGACTTAATGCTTCCTTTTGCTGAGCACTTACCATCTTCTCAATAAGCTGTTGGCTATCTGGTAGAGCTTTTCCGATAAAACCAGCACATTTAAGCATGTATAATCCTCAATATAAGTACTTTAAATTAATAAATTGTTTTCTAATTAATCATTTTTGATACTTTCCTAGTAAGCGTTTACAAAGATTACGTAAAACTTTGCGTTTGAATTCTTCTTGAAGAAAAGATTTTGAAAACAGGGACTTTAATTCATCATTTGGAACTAAATCTATGACTAGGTGAATTCTCGTTTTATCCCAATTATTTTTTACCATATGAGGGAAGGAAAAATCACCATAATATAATTTTCCAGAATCCCATTTACACAAATTATGGCAAATTTTAAATTCTACTTTTGAACTCGTAATAATGGGGATATGAAAACGTGCTGACCTATGATAATCTAGAGAAGTTTTATGATCAACATGCCATTTTATCTCAGAACCAGGCTGTAACGACATGAACCTAACCCTTTTCTTATCTGCAGGTAATCGATTGAGAATATTCCTGATATAAGGGCATAGTTGCAAGGCTGGAGTTGGAATATAAGGCTTTCCAACTTTTGAAATTTCTCGATCTTCTCTAACATCTCCACCAGATGTAATTAACCCAATCGCTTTCCAACCTCCATCATTGTAGATGCCAGATTGACTGCCTTCTTGAAAATTTGAAAATACATTTTGAAATTCATTTAATACTCGTTCACTGTCAATTTCAAAAGGCATTCCCCAATTTAAAGTTAAGCCTGATAGCTGAGTTAGCAATTCAAAATAAGTAACCATGTTTTAATTTTTCCCTATATAATAGTATATTGAATATAATTCACATCATTTAGCAAAAATTACATTATTTCTAAATTTGATTAAGTATGGGGGCGTTTAATAACTTCTATAAGTTTTGTTTTAAAATTAGGTTCTAGCGCCAGAAACATACTTGCATCCCAGAGAGTATTACCTTCTATAATGCAGGGTGTCGTCGGAGTAATAGCAATATCCCAGCCAATAGTTGGTAAATTCCCAAGATCACGATGAAATTGACAAGCAAGATCAACGCATTCCTGAAACATAGGTATTTGATAGCCGTCTAAGGCAACACCAGTATTAGGATGATGGGTTACAATTCCAGGCTTACCAGGTTTTCTATATTTGAATAAGGCATTTCCTTGTAGTTTGCCAGTTTCAAGATTAATACCCGCGACCATACCTCCAGCTTTAATGTTATCGACGAAATTGCCATAGGCTCCCACTCGAAGAGCTGCAGCTAGAGGAATAGCTTTCCTATCTTTTAGGATTGTCACAAGACGAATAGTATTAATAGATGAAGGATATAGTTTAGACATGTCCTCGTGCTGAATAATCTTCTCTTGAAGAAGTGTTTTCTCTTTAAGATACGATTGGAAAGTTTTTAAGCTAACTACATCATCATTCACGAAGATCTTGCCATCCTGAATACCTAAAGTAAAAATGCCTCTAGCACCTTTGCCATAAATCGGTTTACAGAAACCACGGAAACCTTCATACTTCTCGATAAAAGTCTCATAAGACATAAGTTGTCGAGGAGAGAAACAGTCAACTACATCTGGTTCGAGGAAGGCAATATTATAGGGAGAAGGATACCCAAGAGCTTGAGCAACTAAAGCAAATAAAAACTTGTCTTTTACTATTGCTTTAGTTGTCGTACCTCCGCTACTCGCAATTTGTTTGCCAATGAGAGACATCTGTTGACGAGTCGATAGAAAGCTGTTTAAGCTTGGACTATTCTTTCTATCCAATCCATAAAAGAAATAACTAATATTAACTTCTCTATATCTCAACACCCAGTAGAGGTTATCAGCTAACATCCTTAGCTTACTCTTGTGCAGCGCTTGTGGATATAGAGTTTTGGACTCTATAGGTCCTAGAACCATTGAGGCAGCATTATAAACTTTTTCCAGAGCATTAAATGGCTTTCTCAAAGAAATAAAAAAAATCTTAATCAGATTCATTTATGTTACTTTAACTCCGCAAGTATTCACAAAAATAAAAGATATTTATTGAAAAATAATTACCTTTACAAAGCGATAGATAAACCAAATTATCTAGTTGTTATGTGAGATTAAGATAGAGTAAATAACTGGCTAAAAGTGTCTGCTAACTTAGAAGCTGCTTTTGAGCGGCTCTTCGGCTCCAATACACTTGCTTCAGGGCGATTTGACAGTAATAAAGCATATGGTGTGATGTTGACATCAACTATGTAAATTTCACCACTGTCTTGGTCTCTAAGTATGTCAAGCTCAGTGTGATCACACTCCATCAACTGACAAAATTCTAGTATTTTTGAAACTTCATTTTCTGTAAACACATTTTCAGGTTCGACAACTTCGCAGGCGACCATATCTGAATAGCCTCCAAATCGCTTTTCTAGCGGATAATATTTAAGATAAACAATAGGTATTAGTTTAGCTCCAAAAACAGGAACTCGATAATCTATGGTGAGATTTTTATCTTTCACAACATTATTTATAAGTTTTTCATAAACCACATCATCTTCTAGTTTTCTTTGAATTGGGCAGTTTAAAACTCTACCATCGTGCTTAGCATTAAGATTAGATTTGACAACACATTTCCCTTGATAAATCAAAGGATCTATTTTTAGACCATACTGAAATACCTTCTCAAATACTTCTTGAACCTTAGATTTACTAATGTCTTTACAGGCTAAATTTAAAACCTTCAGGCCATTTGTACTCATCTCATTCAATTCTCTTGGGCAGCTTAAAAAGGTTTTATCTTCCCACTTAATAGCAAGAATAGTATTTTTTGAAAATTTTCTGCTTACTCTATAAGCATTTAATAAACAAGATCTATAGAGAGAGTAAGAAGGATATTTGACAAAGGGAAATTCCGGATAAAAAACGATAGTTTTATTCCAGTTTTTAATGATTTTTTTTGTAGTTTCCAATAAAATTTTAATTATTCCAAATAAGCTACCATCATTCAGTATAAATAGTCTGTAACTGTAAATTCTCAAAAAATGATCTATTTCAAATGGTAGTCGATGGCTAATACTTGATTTAATATCGAATGTTATTTTTGAAAATGACTGAATCATACTTGCATTTTTTTGTTTATTGTTTTTGGTAGTTATTGCATCTAGCCTAATTGATCTTTATAAAAGGTGTCAATAGACATGGAATATTTTTTTGATAAACTTCGTCCTGCTTGATTTAAACATTATCTTGCTCAATACATCCAAATTGTAATTATTTTATACCAACTAAATTTTTGATATTTTGAAAAAGCATAATAGGAATTTTACCTGCTGAAAAAATTGAAATTATACTTCCATAAATGGTAAGTAATATAATGGGTTCAAGTATAAATTCATATCTATCCATAGGGAAGTAGAGTACCACTACAATAGCGATGCTAGTAGCAAGGGTTGGGAGCAAAACAGGAGTAAGTAAATCTCTTAAATTCCAGTTAGCAGCACGGCAAGTAGCTATCCAAAACCAAACGGTAGCTCCAACACCCATAACTAACGCAACCGCGATCGCTACTCCTGTAATTCCCCCCAGCCAGGTACCGACAAAGAACGTTGGTAAAGAAAGGGGCACTAAAACCCAATTAATTGCTGCATTAATATTTGGTTTGTTTAAGGCATTCAAAGTAGTCCCCAAAATGGCCATAAAGATGCGAGCATAGGCAAAAATCAACACAATTTGGAAAATGGGTACAACTTCTGTCCAATCTGGACCATACATCAAAGGAATTAACCAAGGCGCAACCACAAACCCGATACCGTGAATAGGAGCGGAGACTAAAGCGTATAGTTCGAGGATTCGGCAGACATAAATTCTCTGACCCTCGCTATCTCGCTGTGACAGAACTGAAAAATTGACACGATTGATCCGGGACAGAGCAAACCCTGGTAGCATTGCTAACTGATAAGCCATATTGTAGAAACCTAGAGCCTGGGCTCCTAGTAGCTTGCCAATGATGAAATTGTCACCGTTGGTGTTGGCATAAACAGCTAAATTGATCCCAATTAAGCTACTGATATAACCTCGTACTTCCTGAACAGCAGATGAATCTGGAATGAGGTGGTATGTAAAGCGGTATCGACTAAACCAGTGTTTTAGAGATGAACTGACTGTTGCCGATGCGATTGTACCTACAGCAAAAGACCAGACACCACCACCCAGTGCAGCACAAGTGAAGGCACTGCTAAGACGCGCCAAACTTGATGCACCGTTACAGATTGCCAGTTCTCTGAACTTCATCTGTCGCTGTAGAACTGCTGAGTGAGAACCAGCCCCTGCCCGAATCAGATAAACCACCGAGGTACAGGCGATCAGGGGCCACAGTAGGGGTACACCAAAAAACTGGGCAACAAGGAAACCAGCGAGGGCTTGTATGATAAATAAGCCAACAGAAACATTGACGCCTAGACTGTAAACCGCATTCACTAGTTTTTTATCATCCAATCCCCGTTGAACCAAGACCCCAGCAATGGTAGAGTCTTCAAACAAGGTTGATAAGGTAGTAACTAATAGAACCATTCCCCATACGCCAAAGTCATCAGGAGATAAGAGCCGAGCGAGGAAAAGCTGGGTAATAAACTTGGAGAGCTTGGCAAACATGAAGCTTGCACTTACCCACAGACCACTTTTGGCGATTTTTGCAGCATTAATCTGAGCCATACAACCTCATGCGGAAATCTGAGACAAATACAGTGAGTGGTGGAGGGTTTTGTCGTTTGCTAACTCCCTACCCTTGTGCCCCAGTCGCTCCCGCAGCTGTTGGTCTTGGCACAGCTGAAGTAGAGCTTGAACAATCTCGTCAGGAGAATTGGGGTTGACTAAGATACCGCTCTCCCCGTGGTGGACAGCATCTGTAACACCCCCCACCCGTGAAGCAATCACAGGTTTCCCGAAGTAACCAGCTTCTCGATAAACAATGCCAAAACCTTCGATGCTAGCTGCTTGAGCGTCAAAGAAGGTGAGCATGGCAAATAGATCACAGGCGGCGTAGTAACCTGCTAATGCCTCGTTGGGTACATAGCCAGCAAAATGTACCCGCTCTTCCACTCCCTTACGACTAGCTAAGGACTTCAGTTCCGACTCCATCGAACCTCGACCACAAACTAGGTAATGGACATCAAGTCCTTCCTCCAGCAGAAATGGTAAATTGAGGATAATTCGGTCAAAACCCTTACGTCGGATCAGCCGTCCGACGGAAAGAATGACAACTGCTGTTTCAGGAATGTTGTGAGCTTGGCGTACCTGCTGGCGCAACTCATTAACGCAGTCTAGCTTCCCTTGATTGCCAAACTTTTCTGGTCTAACTGTCGGGTTAATCACATAAGTTGGCGTGTCGAACTGAAAATGGTCTTTGAGGTAATCTCGCGTGAAGGAACTATTGCAAACAATCCCTTGGATGCGATTGATCGTCCAGCTGAAAAGCGATCGCAACAGGGGGTTTCGCAAAGGACAGAGGAGATCGTCACCGTGTAGGTATGCATAACAGCGGACAGGAAGCAGGTAACTCAGTAGCAGCAGTGAAGGGAAATCGTAACCATGACCCCACTCAATGTAACGATAGCGGTAGCGAAAATAGAGCTTGATTCCCAGCACCAGTGACCCAACCATATTGAAAATCTGCCGGAGGAGACTTCCTAATCCCCCAGATTGCAGGAAGTTCGGAACTAGCCAGCGATGCACAGGAAAAGGTTGCCTCTGATCAAAAGCTTGATCCCCTGAACAGGCAGCAGCTAGAACAATCACCCGTTCCGGGTCTTGCAAACAACGATTGTAGACATACTCCTCAATTCCCCCTTCCTTCGGAAAGAAAGTACGAGAAATGACCAGAATATCTGGGGAGGAGCTTGGCGCTTGGGCCGAAACATCAAACTGTGCTAGGTTTTGCATTGTGAATTCTGTAATTTAAAGTGTAGGCAAATCAGAGTTCAAGCAAAAAAGTGGAGCAAGGTTAGCCCGTTGGAGCTTGAAGTTCGAGTTTTTCTGAGTTGCTCAACTGTTGAACAATGGCTAAAAATTCAGCAGATGTTTGCTCCCAGTGATAGGAGTTGTTCACTCGCTCCCTTCCTTTTTGTCCCATGTCTTGTCTCAATTCAGGGTTAGCCATCAGTTTTGAGAGAGCTTGAGCTAAACGCTGAGAATTAGCCGGGGGAACAAGTAGTCCATTTTCCCCATCTTGAACTAGTTCAGGCATCGCAGAAACATTAGTTGTAATTATCGGCAAGCCATAGTGCATCGCTTCTATCAAAACAATGCCAAAGGTTTCTTTTAAAGACGGTAAAGCAAAAATATCGGCAGTAGAATATAACTGTTTAATATTTTCTTGGTCTGCTCCATTATGAAAAAATACACAATCTGTCATCTGCTGTTTTTCGACAAAGGCTAACATTTTTTTGTAATAAACAGAGTTGTTTTTAGGGTTGCCTACTAAATGAAGAGTGAAGTCATGACGTTTTATTTGAGCAAAGGCTTCAATTAGGTAAAGTAAACCTTTGCGAGATATATAATTAGCGATACACAGCACTTTTTTATTCGTTGTATCCTTTTCTGTTTTCGGTGAGATAGTAAATTTTTCTCGATCCAGTCCAGGGGAGAGTACGTAAACTGATTGAGGATTAATTCCTAATGAAACTATTTCCTGTTTAGAGTATTCACTACTGGTTATAATCAAATCGGCAAAAGACAATCTACTTTTTTCTTGAATACTGTAAAAAAAACGTCTTAACCAAAAACCGTCTTTACTATCATAGCCATAAAAAAGATGAACTAAAACTATAATCTTTCCTTTTCTAAAAAAACGCTGAATAATATTGGTTAAAAATAAATATTTACTAAAATAGTGGTCTTCTACTAATATTCCTTGGCATCGGTAAAGGAGCATGGCTAATATTAAGGATACTAAAAATTCTCCCAAAATAGGTATTTTTGCCAGCCTTAAATATTTTCTTCTACGATGCAAATCTACATATTCTTGCGGGATGCCTACCGCTTCTAAGTGCTGGGAAAGTTTATAATTGTAGAGTTCTCCTCCTGTTTGAGGAGGGAAAGCTCCTGTTAAAAAGAAAACCTTGTCCATGGTGTAAATTGTCTAGGGCAAAAATTGATGATAAAATTTACTATATTGTTAGCTCAACAATAAAAATAGTTGATGCTTACTGAATTTATACTCTATTTAAATCAAGACTTGAATTAGCTAAGGCTAGACCAGTAATTTGAATTATTCTTTGGGCGTAACCAGCAACGCTACAGTAGGTATCAACCCAGTCTTTACCCTTGCTTAGGGTATCTGAGGTGGTGGTAGAATTAATCACTTTGATGATTGCTTCCGCCACAGCCATCGGATTGTTCGGCTCAACAGTCCACTCCGGTGCAAAGTTTTGCAAAATCTCGTTAATTCCCCCAGTATTACTACCGACGACTGGCACACCACAGGCGACCGCTTCCACCACAGTGCGACCAAAAGGTTCTCGTGGAGCCAGACTAACTACTACATCGGCATACTTGTAATAGTCTTCAATGGCAAATGTAGGTGGTAAAATCGTGAAACGGTCTGCTACTCCTAATTTTTCAGCACTTTCTAACAAAGTACGAGTATGGATTTGACCAGGAGATTTATCTTCACCGATTATTACTCCATGGTAGAAGTGACCCTTGGCTTTGAGCTGAGCTAATACAGGAATTAAGGCACGCAAGTTTTTATCATTGACAATCCCTGGCTGATTAAGGCGGGAAGGGGTGAGCATGATACGTGCACCAGAGTTAAGTATAGGTTGTAAGTTTTTTGGAGGAGAACCAGTAGGTGGTTGATTGTTGAACTGTTCTGTATCCACTGGTTGATAGAGAATGCCTCGAATATCCGGTATCAGTTTATGGATATGATTAGCCGTAAATTGGGAATTGCAGATAGCAGCAGGAGCAAGGCAAGTAAAAGTGACCTTTCTCGCCAAGTAACCCAACGGGTTATGTGAAAGAGCCAGATCATGGCAAAAATGATAGACAGGACGATGGCTAAGACGAAGTTGCGGCACAGCTTTGAGCAGGAAGGGTAAATAACTGACTGCAACACAATTATCTAGCAGTAAAGGCCAGTCTTGCGGTTGCTGAGCTACCCATTGAAGCGCCTGCGGCAAAAGCATCTGTTTGCCTTGACGAGGAATTGACTTAATAACAGATTCTTGACCTGCATTTTTTAGATACTTTTCTAGTGTAGAGCCTGCACGAACTAAGAGGCATAATTGATCAGAAGCACCACAAAGTTCAAATCCTTTAATTAGTAGTGCAAGGCTAACTGTCATACCACCAAGACTACTACAGTAGGCTGGTATAACTACTAATTTTTTTGTCTCTCTCGACTTGCTCTTAGAATTATTGTAGTAATTAGGTAAAGTTTTCACAAGCACCTCTTATTATAGAAAATATTATATTTATAGCCGAATCAAAAAGCGTCTAATACTTAATTTATTTTTCCGGAAAGTTCATAGTTTTTGGGTTGCTTACCTGTCAGCTTAAATCGCAAATAGCGGCTCGGACCAAAACGAAGGAATACCATTCCTTCTGCAGGCGATAGAGAGCAAATTCCTCGCCGCATCAGCCTCTCGATAGTATCTTTTAGAGGATGACCGATAGCCAGAGTTTCTTGTAGGGTAAACCAAATAATTTGCAGGACTTTTGTCCAGGAAACTCCACCTTGCTCTATAGCTTTAAAGCTGAGATAATCTGAGTCTCTATTTAGATCAAATCTTTGATTGATGCCAACAGCTACAGCTGCTTTATTTATGCATTGAGCGGTGTCTTCGCGTTGTTCAATTAAATAAGGAATATTGTTCGTTTGTCCTCGCCTATTTTTCCCATGCTTCCGATAGAACATCAGCGGTTCTTTGATACAACCAATTTCTCCATAAAAAGGAATAGTTGCAGTTAAGTAAGTATCAGCAGCACGAGGACGTTTAGGAAGCGGTGCAACCTGATCTATGGCGTAGCGACGATAGGATAAGGCAGAAGTGATTGCCCAGGCATATCTTCCCCATTGCAGTAGCAAAGGTCTGACATCACCTTGACTGAAAAAAGTAGGATCACGACCGATAATATTACCTTCTCGATCTATTGAAACACGCCCGTGAGAAATTTGCACCCATTCAGGATGATCAACAAAGGCTGCTACTACTTTTGCTAACTTATCCGGGTGAAAGTAATCATCAGAATCAAGAAAGCAGACTATTTCACCTGTTGCCTTAGCAAGACCAGCATTAAAAGCTGCTCCCTGTCCTGCATTTTCTTGAAAAATAGGAATTAGTTTATCCTGATAAGATTTGATGACATCCCGTGAATTATCAGTTGAACCATCATCAACCACAATCAATTCAAACCGTCGGTAAGTCTGATTTAAAACACTTTCTATTGCTTGAGCAATAAAACGACCGTAGTTATAATTGCCAATGATAACACTAACTAAAGTATTTTGGCCAGCATTAAGAGATTTTGTGTTTACTGAAGTAAATGGCTTGAGCATATTTTGATTAAACTTTAAATTTTAGTAAAATTTAGTTGTTTTGGTGATTTTTGCATGAGTACACAGAGCAAACTAATGGGCATTACCGGCAGTTCACATTCCATCACGCAAAAGGTTAAGCTAAAGATGATAAAAATTAACAAACCAGCCATTGGTCTATCTGACTTTGTTTTGTAAAGCCAGAGAATTAGTGAGATCCAAGAAATAGCAAAAAGACTGGTTCCAATTACACCAGATCGGTAGAGTAAAGTGCCGAGTAAAAAACTGTGAGAACCAACGACAGCAGGGGCATATCCTGGTAAAACTCCTTCTCCAGTCTTAACATGACCTAGTAAAAAAACAGTGTTAGAGCTATTAACAATACCATCTATGGTTCTTCTATAGATTTCCCCTCGAACTTCCGTAGAATCAGCACGAGCCTCACCAGCGGCTTCTGCTGTACTGACTACACTGTTGAAGATGATATTAGTAACTGGGGGAATAGAAAGAGTAGTAAAACTGGTAACGGCAATTAAACCACAAAGAAACCATAATCCAAAAGTCTGACCAGCAGTAAGTAGGTAGCGCAGGCACAGTACTAGGGGTAAAGTGAGAACAACTGAGCGAGTTCCGCTCGTCAGAAGTATAAAAATAGAGGCTGAAAAGAGCAGTACAGACCAAAGGCGATTTTTGAGATCCAGAGCTAGTAAACTAGTAAAACCAACTGTTAAAGCTAAAGATTCTGGACCAGGAAAAAAATAGACATAACGCACTAGTCCAGGTAGTATAGCCTCATCAGTAGGAAAGTAAGGCATTAAATAGTTACTATTACCAGCTCCAGGCACAAAAACTCTGCTCTTACCAGTAAGAAAACCATAAAGAGAGCGGGGCGGATCGTAGTATGCTTGATGCCAAACAAAGAAGATAACTGCCCAGAGAACTACCATGAGGGCAACTACCACTGAAAAAGCCCAAGCAACTATCTGCCAGCGAACACGTAAGTTTTTGCTTTGAATATACCAAAGAATAATTGCCGGTCCAATCCAACTATTGAGTTGTGATAATATTGCGTTAGGACTGAGAGTATTGTGATGGTACAAAGCATAAAAGTATTTGGAGATTAAACTATAAACACAAAACGCTAAAAAGCCAATTACAGCTACACTAGGACGGCGCAAGCGTACTTCCCCACGGCTATATTTTTCGTAGGCAATTAAACCAATGCCGATGAGAAACATAAAATGCTTCCACCCTAGCAACCACCAAAGAGGTGTTAGAGCAACCAAGAGACAAACTACTTTTTCTGTTTGAGTTAAAATACTCCAACGAGGCAACAAACCAGAAAAAAGGCGATCGCTATCTTGATCTGGCGTCCTGGTTTGAGAAATGCTAGGTAAATAGTTTTGCTGTCTCATGAGCCAACCTCAGCAATTTTGTGACCGTAAAGATAGCTTTCAGCCTGTGTATCCACACCGTTGACCACTAGACCAATAATTTCAGCTCTATGTCGGGCTAGTTGCTCGAGGGTATCTCTAAAGGGGTTGCGATTGCTTTTACCGGGCCAAACTACAAGCAATATATTGGGCACAACAGTTGCCATGAGAGCAGCTTCACTAGTGAGACTAACTGGAGCGCTATCAATGAGTATGTAGTCGTAATGACCACTGGCTTGAGCGGTACTTAGACACTCCTCAAAACTTCCCCTAGCGACAAACTCAGCAATTTTATCCTCGTCGGGTCTTAGGGATAATAGATCAAGACCTGGTCGTATTTGGACTGGTGTCAATGGAGCCTTCGACATAGGGTACCGATCGCAACCCAAACGCTGGCTCAATTCAGCTTTGCGGAAATCACCATCCACCACTAGTACCCGGAAGCCCAAGGTAATTAATGCACTGGCTAGGCCAAGGGTGACAGTTGTCTTGCCCTCACCCGAGGTGGCACTAGCGATCGTCAAGCAGCGGTTCTTTAAAGGCTTCATACTTACAGCTGAAGCCAGCCGTTGGAACTCAATCTCTGTCTCG
The DNA here is from genome assembly GCF_010672795.1 of Moorena sp. SIO1G6. Classification (NCBI taxonomy): domain Bacteria; kingdom Bacillati; phylum Cyanobacteriota; class Cyanophyceae; order Coleofasciculales; family Coleofasciculaceae; genus Moorena; species Moorena sp. SIO1G6. Next base: position 74,691 of record NZ_JAAHFZ010000001.1, on the reverse strand, counting down.
ACTCTTGATGGAACACCTACCACTAAGTGCTTAACATAGGGAATACTCCGCAGGACTGGAAAATTTGTGGCTTGCAGGTCTTGCAGGCTGAGCAACGGATTGCGGCTTTCTAAAAACAGCACAATGGCAGTACTCCCGAAAACTGAGGCAAGAATTGTACCCAGGGCGATCGGACGGCGACCAGGACCAGAGGGCTTAGAATCTGCTCTAGGTTTCTCGAAGACCTGTACACTGGGATAGCTGCTAAATGCATTCAGTTTGCTCTGCTGCACTTGCGCCACCAGACCGTTGTAGACCCCTTCAGCAATGTCATACTGCTGCTGGAGTTGCACGAGTCGAGCCTGTGCGGCGGGAATAGTTTTGAGAGTACTGCCAAGCTGATCGATTTGTGTTTGAATTTGCTTGCCTTGACTGTAATAGGCTTCAGTCTGGCTTTCGGCTAAAATTAGTTCTCTAATCAGAACCGCAGATTCTTGACCGATAGTTGCGTTTACCCCTGGCTGAGCAGCTCTTGCTTGGGCAATATACCCCTCAATTTGACCTTGCAATTCCTCGCGCTGCTCAAGGAGCGCTTGCACCTGCGGATTTTCATTGGTGAATTTGGCTTGAGTTTGGGCTAAGAGTGCTTCTACTTCAGACAACTCCTGCCGCAAAAACTGGTAGTCCTGATTTTCTCCTAAACTTAGAGAGCGGATTGCTTGCTCTGGATTTAGCTCAAGTCGGGTAGATAGCGCTTCCACCCGAGCTTTACTCGCTCGAGCTTGGGCTAATACCTGCGCTTGTTCAGTCGTTAGGGTATTGATGGCTGTAACCATCTCTCTAGTTTGGTCTTCCGCACTGACTAAATTGGAAGAGGCTTTAAATGCTGTTAGCGCTGCCTGAGCCTGACGCAAGTTTGTTGCGGCTTGCTCGAGTTCCTTGCCCATAAACTGCGATCGCTGAACAGCATCATCCTGACGTAATTCATTCAGGCGCTGCTGAAATGCTTCAATCAAAGCAGCTGTCCTTTGGCGTGCCAACTCTGGAGTAGTCCCCTCAGCACTCAGGGAAATGATTGTAGATTCACCCTCCGGAGAGACATCGAATAAAGATTTGTACACGCTCAGGCGAGGATAAAGACTTTTTTCTGGATCAGACTCCCAAATCTGACTGATTGTGTCATTGCTCGTCATAATTGAGCTGAGATTGTTGAGGGGATTTACTTGTTGTGAGAAAGCAACGCCTGTGTCCCTGAAATCACCCAATGTGCCGAGATTTGCATTAAGATCGCTGCTGGATTTAGGTAGAATTAGCTTAGCTCTGGCTGCCCAAACTTCAGTAACTTTTGAAGCGCTGTAAAGGGCAATTGCTGACAATACAATATTCAAGCCAATTACTGGTTTACAGTGCCTTAGAGCAATTGCTATGAATCGATTCATAAGACTAAACAATCCAGATAAGTTCATTCTGGTTTATCAGAATTTATAACAACTAAAAAAAACGAATATATATAGAGCTTTTAAATCATCATAAAGTTTGACCCTTTGGAATAAATAATTGATAGATGTTCTGCTAATTTAGGTTCCTCGAATAGTTTCCTCTTAAAAGGAAGCGGTGGTTCCAATATAACTTGCTGCAATTCTTTTAAATTCAAGCAGTGAACCACACCAAATTGTTCAACACTTCGAGCAAATGATAGCTGATGATCGTCAATATGTTCGCTGTATTTTGCTAATCGTGGTATAACAACAAAGCAAGCCCCTCGATTGGCTAATGCAGTGGTAGAACCCTGACCTGCATGTGAAATAACCAATCTTGAATCATCTACGATTTTCATCAACTCTTTGGATTCGAGGAGTGGTTTTGCAGTAACCAAAGAATGCTCGAATACCGGAGAAATATCACTCACACCGTACTGAACGAAAACAGACTCAGAGATCATTTTTGTGTCCAAAAGAAACCGCAGCCATTGGATAGCACGATTAAACGGATAAGGAATTGTTCCAAGAGTTACTGTGATCACGAAACATACCCCTTAAATACAGTTTTAGCATACCTTTGGCTTAGCTCTGGCCATTGAACGTAAATTTCATCGCATACCGGATAAATGAGCTTTCCAGAAAGACTCAATTCTGTGGAACGGGAAATGCTCTCGATGAAGATAAAGCGTACACCAAAAAGTTTAGCAAGCCAAGCAAAACCTACAGCAATACTGGCTCCGGTTGAAATAATCAAATCTGGTCGCTCTTTAGCCAAAATTCTGAATATTTTTGGGATATTTATGACAAGTTTAATAAAATTTCTTGGACCTTGATAAGGAAGCCAATGAACTTGTTCTTTTCCCTTCAGTTCTTTTGTATCTTGTTTTAGATCGGTAATCCAAATTCTCTCATGCTGCTCCCAAAACGATTTAAGGCGTTTCATTGTAGAGAAGTGACCGCCAGAAGTACATACTAACATTAACTTCATTGCAATATTCATTAAATTTTGTGTGTTTCAAAATGCTTAATTTTCCCAAAAATGAGCCCTTGATTCGTAGCAAAATTCCACTTCACAATGGTTTACCAATCAACTCTATGCTCTCGGGATAACTAGAGTTAGATCATAAAGGTGTACTAGGATAAAGAACCGAATCACCCTGGGCAACGATTCTGGGATAGAGTTCTGTGCAGTAACGTTCAATGCCACCTTGCTTAACAGGTACTCCTTTGGCTCCAATTACAGCAATTTTCATGAGTTCTAGTTTTCTCTTTTACAATACTCTTCGGCAGACTAATTAAGTGGTGATGACAACCTGAGTATGTAAGGTAAGCATTCAGCCGTCAGCCGTGAGCTAAAAGCTCACGCTACTTGAGGTGCCGTCAGCTTATTTTATTCAAAAGCTGTTCGGTGTAGCGTGCGCTATGGGCATAAACTGTTCAGTGTAGCGTGGCCACAGGCCTTTGGCTGATACGCGACACGCTGATAGCTAATAGCTGATAGCTGATAGCACCTCAAGTAGCACCATCTGTAGCGCATATGCTTACTATGTAAGTTTGACTGCTCTATCTTGATTAAAGGCAGCGGATTAGACAGAGATTAGGCAGACCGTTGGTGAGCACGCTGCAGCATTTGCTCATAAACACTGCTGACAACTTTGCGAGCACTATAGGGTTGAGCCGTGCGCACACAGGAGGAGACTGGATAATTCTCTGGATGGTGCAGGACCTTACCCAAAGCATCTGCGATCGCAACTTTGGTAAGCTCGGTGCAAACAATTCCACTGTCAGCACGGAGAAAGTTGGGGGTTTCACCACAATTCGTGGTTACTACAGGCGTCCCACAGGCGAGAGCCTCAAGGACAGTCAAGGGCAGTCCCTCGTAAACGCTAGTCAACACAAACACACTACAGACACGGTATAAGTTTGCTAGTTTTTCCTGACCTACTGCTCCAAGCATAGTTACTCGCTTAGACAACCCAAAAAAGCAAATTTCAGCACGGAGTTCATCTTTTAACTCCCCATCCCCAGCAATCAGTAAGTGAACATTGGCAATATATAAACTTGCCATCGCCCGTATCAGTAACATCGGGTCTTTCTGAGGATGCAGACGACCGGCGAAGAGGATAAAACGGGTCTGTTCAGACAAATTATGCTCCTGTGCCAGAGCTTTGCGTCCCTGTTCTCGTTGCTTTGGGTCTAGGGGATAGAACACCTCGTCATCAACGGTGTTTTTTAGGTAAGCAATACGATTTGCGATCGCTGGATAACGCTGTTGATAAAACTTAGCTGATTCAGTATTGCAGGAAAAAATTTGGCTAAATTGCTTCACCAGTAAGCGTTCCATGGCAAAATAGCTTGCAGAAAAACGCTGCCAAAGAATGCCATTATTACTCGTTGCAGGATTCATCTGCTTAGCAATGTCATTGTGTACAAACAGCGTCTTCTCTCCAGACCAATTCAGGGCTGCTAAGCTGGGTTCGATGCGATGAAAATGCATGAAATCCGATGCGAAGCAACGACCGAACAGCGCAGTCGTATACTTCACCGTCGTGGGTATTAAGCCCCTAACATTGTCATCTTCCAGAGGAAACAGGGGCATAAATTGAATGGCTCGACCCGCTACTTCTCCTTCTTGCCAGACACCGGAAGCTGAAGCCAGGTCTCCTGTTCCGACCAACCGCACCTCGAACTCACTGGGAGCATATTTGATAAAGGAGCGGATGAAGGTCTGAATCCCACCAATGCTGCTATGCCAAGGATTAAACTGATAGAAAATAGTTAAAATTAGTTTCTTGGTCACTTTAATTAATAAGAAGTAAAACTGTTTTATAGTCAGGAATTTATGGTTTATAGTTTATAGATTTTATCAATTGCTTTAGGTACTTTAGTCATGGCTTTTAGGGAGTCGGGAGTCGGGAGTCGGGAGTCGGGAGTCGGGAGTCGGGAGTCGGGAGTCGGGATTAGGGAGTAGCGACTAGGGATAATAAAATTGACTGTACTTCATAAGTATGCTCAACGCTATATAGCATTTGTCAAATAGGTGAGGTACACATTTTTTTGATTTTATGGAACATAAAAAAATGCTCTTAGGTATCTGGTATGCTTAACTTGTATTAATTTTAATTAATTCAAATTAATACTGTTTATAGCTCTGATATTTTGATAATTATTTTTTTAATATCAATCGATTATCAATGCCTAAAATGATTGCTAAGCAATATTTTTAATCATTGCTTCTGACAAATTAGCATAGTCATTACGTAATTACCTATATTTTTAGGAATAGTGTGTTTACCAACTAACTAGTATTCTTGGATTCGTTACCCTTGATTCCCTATAGATATTACGTCGATGGCATTAATTAAATCCCCTAACCTAGGGTAGAAATATATTTTTTTTCCAAAGTAATTATTGGATTGTTTGAAATCATCAAAACTTGGTAAGTTTTAGTTTAATAACTAATTATTAACTACACCTTCAAAACTATAAATCAGGATAATTTTAAAAAATTGAACAGCTACTGGATTTAGAAAGTTCTAACAATAGTTTGTGAATACTTTGTGAATACTCTCAACTTAAAAAAGCTTAAAATTATTTCCAGACAAATTTTCCCGAAAAAACTGAACACTTAAGACATATTTCTGTTCCCTGTTCCCTGTTCCCTGTTCCCTGCGCGCAGCGCTATCAGTTATTAATTTTGGACTCTGATAGTCTTGGTAAAAAAACGCAGCACGATATTGATGGGAACCATAATTCCAATCAAGATGGTAGTGCTAACTAGTAGATAGGGATTGTTTGGTATCCCACATTCCGCACTTGAAAGTGTAGTTTGGAAGCTACTGCGTCCCGCTACGGCAACACAAACACTGAGAACAGGTTAATTTATAACACCTTAAGTATTCCTAATCAACAATATCGCCAGCATTACCAGAGTATAGATACTAGAGTCTACATACAACACCGAATATTACAAACTGACGTGGGGACTATCGGTTCACAGTCTATCGCCCTGAATTTGATCCCTGAGTCTCAGAGCCACTCCATCTAGACCGTGATACACCCATGGTTTTGTACCGCCTTGTTATTGTGGCAAATGTGACCTTGCACTGTCAATAAAAACCCAATAAAAACCTGTAGCCAATGTCTTATAGGATTTGGCTACATCGTGGCGGCTATCTGCTGGGCATTTAGCCCACTAATCTACCGCTTTATTGAGACTATTATCAATTAACCCGAAATTTGACGGAAAAATTTGCCTAAAAATTATTTTTAAATATATATTAAACGTGTATTTACATAAATTGTCAAGTGTTCAATGTAACTAATTTACTATGCTGCCACCTAACTATCCATTCCGTGCCATACTGGAATAAAGCTATAGGTGCGCGCATCCTGATCTGATCAGGTTAGTGATCCCTAAAAGCCTGTGTAACTCTTAACTAGAGAATTTCCATCTCGGTTGATGGCAGTAGGGAGTCGGAACCCACCCCTAACCCCTCCCAGGAGGGGAAGATAAGGAGATGGGGAGAATTATTCCGAAATTTTTGTGTATTTTGATACATATTTTTCAGATTTTATACGTAGCAATGCAGTGAGCCATGGGGGGTTTACCGCACTATCGCTTTGCATCAAGACCATGAAAGTACCTACTCGCCCCTTTTTAAAACACCTACCCTTGTAAGGGAGTAGGGAGTGACCCATGGAAAAAAAGCAAGTTTGTTAGTCTTAAGCGATCGCTAAATCAAAAATCCCATATCATTTAATTATACCACAAAAGATTTTTGCAAGAGGTCTTATTAAACCCTCTTTGAGCCTCTGTTGGCCAGCTATGGGCAATCGCTCTAGACTCGTTTAAATCTTTAAGTGCAATCACGTAGCGGCTCCAAAGGAGCATCGCCCAAATCAAAGGCCAGCCCACCCACTTTTCTACCCTAGGGCTGGTTCAAAGTCGGACTCAAATGTGATTGCATATGAAGTGGGGAGATAGGGAGATAGAGGTGCGACCCCGCACTTTTTCAAAACTAAGTGTGAAGGCGCACCTCAAAAATACCCTATCCCCATCACCCCAGCTCCCTTTCAGGCGATTGAGCTGGCAATTTATTCCTGAAAATGAAACAGCTCTGCCCTTCTACTCGATTTTTAAGTAGATACACAAAATTAATTGCACATTTTACAAAACTAAAAGCCTTGCAGGGTAAGGGTTTTAGTTTTGTAACTAGGTAATTAATTCTGTGTAAATGCTTACCCCCTCAGGTTTGCAACTTTTGTCCTATACTTAGAAATCTTATTTCTAATCATTTAAATAAATGATCAAAATTCCTTATAATCAGTCAAATAAAACAATTGATATACCTTGGTTTTGGTCATCTCTGACTCAAGACCATCAGCAAAAGGTGCACATAGTAAGACGATGTCAGTAGATCAGCTCATAGATGTACTCACAGTTATGGGGTACGCTAAATTGACTTCCCTTCAGGAATGGATTCTGTACCAAGCTTGGGAAGAAAAAACCTATACCGAGATGGCGGAGGAGATACACTACGGTAGTGAATATCTCAGGAGAATCGCTTCTAAGTTATGGCTATTGCTCAGCAAGATTTTTGGCAAACCAATCACCAAGGGCAACTTCAAACCAGTTTTAGCTAGCATTCCTCTGAGTCCCTTACACCAAGAGCGAATCGAGCAATATTACCAATCCTTGAGCCAATGCCCAACCTTTCCCATTGGAGTAGTCCCCCTATCATCAGCGTTTTACATTAAACGTCCCGTTGTCGAAGAAATGGCTTACCAAGCCATTGAACAACTCGGAAGTCTAATCCTGATTAGATCCCCGAAAGAGACCGGTAAAACCTCTTTGATGCTGCGGATAGTAGACCGGGCAAAATCCCTAGGTTACGGAACAGTATGGATTAATTTTGCCCAAGCAGAAAGAGCGATTTTAAGTAATTTAGATCGGTTATTACGTTGGTTGTGTGCTAATCTATGTAATCAACTGGTGCTTGCCAAGCAATTGGATGAGTATTGGCATGAGGACATCGGCAGCAAAGCAAGCTGTAGCTCTTTTTTTCAAGGACATATCTTAGAGTCCCTTGAACAGCCCCTAGTTTTGGCGATGGATGAAGTGAATTTGCTCCTTGAGCATAGGCAAACAGCTCTTGACTTTTTTATTCTGTTGCGATCTTGGTCTGAGGCTGCCAAACACGTCACACCTTGGCAAAAGCTGCGGCTTGTGCTTGCTTACTCCACAGAAGTTGATATTCCTGTTACAATAGCTGACTATTTATCGAATTTAGGATTGCCCATTGAATTACCCCAGTTTAACCTTCAACAAATTCAGCAGTTAGCCCAGCTTTATGGACTCGATTGGTTTAGAGGTCAAGCTAGGGAGAAATTAATGGCTATGGTGGGGGGACATCCGAAATTAGTGCAGCTTGCTCTCTATCACTTGGCTTGTCAAAACCTTAGCCTAGAACAACTTCTTGATCAAGCACCTACCCGAGAGGGAATTTATAGGGATCATCTGCTGCTAAAATTAACTAGACTTAGGCAAAATCCTGAGTTAGCCACTTTCTTCAACAAGGTGATTCAAACCGATAGAGGTGTTGAGTTAGATTCAATCTTAATCAATAGATTAAAGAATCTAGGTTTGATCATCTTTGACGGAAATCACGTCATGCCAAGTTGTGATTTATATCGTCAGTATTTATTAGCACAGCTTAAGGAGGCGTGATTGATCGCCAAGCTAATTGGAACCGCTGAATGCCTGAGCTTGTTCAAGCCATTGTTTAAGCTGTAGGCTATCAAACATTAGCGCCATGAGTAGTAAAGGAGGTAGGCTTGAGCGGTAAGCTAATTGTTTTCGAGGGAGTGGAAGGCGGTGGTAAAACTACCCAACTGCAGCGATGCTCAAATTGGCTTCGAGCTGGTGGCTTACAAGACTGTCTAGGTACTTTGGATCAAACAATGCCCGTTGTAGTCACTAGAGAACCGGGCGGAACATTATTAGGTGCTAAGGTTCGCCAACTGCTACTAGATAGAGATTCCTCACCGATTCACCCTCGGGCTGAACTTTTACTCTATGCTGCTGATCGGGCTGAACATGTTGAAGAGTTGATTAAGCCACAGTTGGTCAACGGAGCAATTATTTTATGCGATCGCTACACGGATTCCACAATTGCCTACCAGGGTTATGGCCGAGGTATTGACTTGAAATTGATCGAGCAGCTTAATCAAATTGCTACTGGTGGACTGGAAAGTGACCTCACCCTGTGGCTAGATATTGATGTCGAAATTGGTCTGGAACGGGCGCGACAGCGGGGAACCGTTGACCGCATGGAGCAAGCTGACTTAGCATTTCACCGACGAGTGCAGCAGGGATTTCAGGAGTTGTATCAACAAAATCCCGATCGGATTGTTCGGGTAGATGCTAGTTACAGTGAGGAGGAAGTGCATAATGCCATTCAGAAGATTTTGCGTGAACGGTTTAGAACATGGTTCCAGGAGCGTTCGACTTTATCCTAGGGCAAGACCAAGCGATCGCATTATTGAACGGAGCAATTACAACTAACCGCATTGCCCCTGCCTACCTGTTTGCTGGTCCATCTGGGGTGGGGCGGAGTCTGGTAGCACGGGCTTTTATTGAACAGTTGTTTTGTCAAGGTATCCCCGCTGATGGGCAAGTCTCAATTAAAAAACGACTGATTCAGGGCAATCACCCGGATGTATTGTGGCTAGAGCCAACCTATCTCCACAATGGTACACTGGTGTCTGCTACAGAGGCTGTCCAAAAAGGAATTCAGCGTCAGGCACCCCCCCAAATTCGGTTGGAACAAATTCGGGAAATTGCTCGGTTTCTGAGTAATTCTCCTCTAGAAGCATCACGTAAGGTGGTGGTACTAGAGCAAGCAGAAACTATGGCAGAGCCAGCAGCCAATGGTTTGCTGAAGACTCTCGAAGAACCGGGAAACGCTACGTTGATAGTGATCGCACCTAACACTGAATCTTTGTTGCCGACCCTAGTGTCTCGCTGTCAGCGGATTCCATTTTCTCGGCTGGGGCCCGAAACTATGACAACAGTGCTGTGGCAAACCGGTCATCAACAGATTTTACAGGAACCATCAGTACTCGCTATTGCCCAGGGAAGTCCGGGGGAAGCGATCGCTGCTTTTGAGCAACTCAAAGCCATGCCCCCAAACTTACTCACCCAACTTACCCAGTTACCCCACACATCCCGTCAAGCATTAGCACTGGCAAAGGAAATTGACAACAACCTGGATACCCACACTCAGCTTTGGTTAGTGAAGTATTTACAACACTGCTACTGGCAATCACACACTCAACCAGAGATGATTAAAAAGCTAGAGCAAGCTCGGCGATACCTGCTCAGTTATGCTCAGCCGCGATTGGTTTGGGAGGTAACCCTGTTGGAATTGAGTATTCTTGAAGCATGAAGGGTTAGGAGTAAATTATAAAGCATGAAGAATAAAGTGTAAAAGAGTAATTGGGAAGGATCAACGATAAAGCTCCATCAAATATTTCCTAATACTGGATACTTATATGCGCTCTTACCATTAAGAATTAAATTCGCCACGGGTCGCACCTGAAGGAAAGCCTACTAATCAAAATCGTTATGACTATGATCTAATTGTAAAGGTTCGTAAATAATCAATTAGATTTGATACCATTTGTGTGGTAGGTTACAGATCATGTCATGGTCTCGGCATGGACATGGGATATTGGTTAGATTTATTATCCATGAACTCCCTCTCAAGATGTATCTTTTTAGCCAGCACTTTGAGAAATAGTATGGGTAGCAAGGTTTGAGGTGACCACCACTTGATCAGCAATCTGTAGCCAACTGACACCCTAGACACTATAAGGAGAATAACGACATGACTACGACAGAAGGATGTCTCCGGGTAGGCCAACTGGCTCCCGACTTCACGGCCACTGCTGTATTCGAGCAAGAGTTCAAGACAATTAAACTGTCTGACTATCGTGGTAAATACGTCGTTCTGTTTTTCTATCCCCTAGACTTCACATTTGTTTGCCCTACTGAAATTACTGCATTTAGCGATCGCTTTGAAGAATTCAAAGAACTAGGCACCGAAGTCCTTGGCGTCTCTGTTGACAGCGAATTCTCTCACCTGGCTTGGATTCAGACTGACCGCAAGAATGGTGGTGTAGGCGATTTAGCTTATCCTCTGGTTTCTGATATCAAAAAAGAAATCAGCACGGCTTACAACGTTCTTGACCCGGAAGCCGGTATTGCCTTGCGTGGTTTATTCATCATCGACAAGGAGGGCATAATCCAGCACGCTACTATCAATAACCTCTCCTTTGGTCGTAGCGTTGACGAAACCCTGCGTACCCTGAAAGCGATTCAATACGTTCAAGCTCATCCCGATGAAGTTTGCCCAGCAGGCTGGCAACCAGGTGACAAAACTATGAACCCTGACCCTGTTAAATCAAAGGTTTACTTTGCTGCGGTATAACGGAATCACGAATATCTCCGCCCTCCTACCTTGAAGACTGAGCTTTGATACTGGGAAATTGAGTGGGTATAATACCTGTTCAATTTCCCATTAACATTATGAGGGTAGTGATAAATAGGTAGTGATAGAACATTGCATTTCTGGTAAGCAAGTTGACCATTGCTCGATTAGGAAATCTTATCTAAATTCCTAATAGGCTAGAGGATATAGCACGGCAGTAAAGGAAAACAAAAGTTGCTATCCCCTCGCACTACAACAGTCAAGAATGCTCGTTCTTTGTGGCAAAATGGTCAACAAGTCTGTGTCAGTACCTACACATGTTGGTCCGCATCATATAGTGAGTAGGGAGGAGTGTCAATCGATTGAATCAAAAAATGGCGCTGCCTGGGAGGAAGTACAATGTCAGAAGAGCAAAAACAGCAGCCAGAAGCGGCAAATGATCAACCAATGCAAACGCCGCCGACACCATCAGTGACAGATAAATCCAAAGACAGCTTGGAAACAACAAGTCAATCGCCTCAGACCACTGGCAAGGGAAAGTTATCGTCTTCTGAGCCTAAGTCTGGATTAATGAATCGCTTGCTGCCGATTCTTAGTACTCTTGGCCGGTTGTGGGATGGCACCTTAAAAAAAGTCCGCTCCTTGTTACCGGCAGCTTGGAATGAAAAACTGTCTGATTGGATGTTGACTGGTGCGATCGCAAGCGTGGTAGTAGTCATTCTATGGACAACACTAGCGCTTCTACCAAAGACACCAGCACAGGTGGCACAAGTTACTGCTGATACCATTAATTCTCCACAAAATTTGGAAGTTCCTCAGGAATCACAACTTGTGGAATCGGAACCCATACCCACACCAGAGTTAACTCCTGAACAAAGCCTGATTGTCGGAATTCAAAATCAAATTGCGGCTATTACTGCTCAGTACGGTAATGACCTGATTCAAGCAATTGAGGCGAACTTTCTCAGAAGTATGCTCTTGGTCAAGGTCAGTGATGAGTGGTACCAACTCAACGATGCTCAGCAGAATACCTTAGCTCAAAGGATGCTGAGTCAGTCTCAACAATTAGACTTTAACAAGTTGGAAATTACTGACCTAGAGGGAACGTTACTTGCCCGTAGTCCTGTGGTGGGGTCAAGTGTGGTCATTTTTACCCGACATTAATGGTATTATCTGTTGAGGGTTGAGGGTTGAGGGTTGACAGTCAAGTGTCCACCCTCAACAACCCCAACTATTTATGTGATAAGATACCAGACAAAATTAATTATCCTATCACCATTATCCCCCGCTTAATGGGTTCAAGCGCTTCATGGCACGATTTACTACTTCGGAGTAGCGTAATTGCCCACACAGAATGTTGAGCATGATTTGAGTAGCAACGGGTTTTTTAACGCCGACTTTGTACCCAATTCCGGGAAAGCTGTAGAACGCACCAGCGAGCTTAGCAGCCCAACTCATATCAGTTCCCCGTTCTTGCTGCATCACCTGGGTATAGTTTTCTAAGGCATCGGCTTGACCTGCCAAAGCTTGTTGAATGGCCTCAGCTGCTTTCATGCCACTAAACATGGAGGGTCGAATTCCCTCAGCAGTCATGGGATCCACCACACAAGCAGCTTCCCCAGCTAATACAGCATTTTGTGTATGCAGCTTCTCCTCACGTTCCCAGACGCAGATGGCACCTTCGTGCTGTTTACAGCTACTCAGGTCTAAGCCGGATTTCTCCGCATAACCTTTGACTATCTTTTCGATGTCTTTCAGGTCACCACCCCGTAAGGAGCCAAGACCAATGGAGTAGCCTTCGGCTTTAGGAATATTCCAGATAAAGCCATTTTTGACCTGACCAAAGTCAAAATGGATCTCGGTACTATTGGTTTCCGATTTGGGCACCTCTAGGGCTAATGCCAGACGTGACTTACGTTCTTTGAATCCCAACCATTTTGCCATCGGTCCAGTAGCACCGTCAGCTGCAATCACGTAGCGACCTTCAACAGTCCCATTGACAGTGTTGACCTGCCAGTGGTCTCCCTTAAACTCCACCCCTGTAACTGCTGTATTATCTCGAATTTCAGCACCTTGTTTTTGGGCTTGTTGGATGAGATAGTGATCGAAAACATCCCGTTGCACCATCCAAACCGGTTCTTGAGTGTCCAGTTTCACTTCTACTGGGTCATCCATTTTCCAGGTGTAGCGTACACTCTCAGCTTTCAGAGATATGGCAGGTGTAAAGTCGAAATCAAACCACTGTTGCACTTGTGGGGAAACCGCCCCACTACAAGCCTTGTACCGGGGTAAGGATTCTTTTTCTAGAACCACCACAGACTTTCCACCTTTAGCCAGGTGATAAGCAGCAGTTCCACCAGCCGGTCCCGCACCAACGATTATGCAGTCAAACATGATGTTTCTACTTTACTCCTCAAAGATTTATCGATTGAAGTTCACAGACTAACAGCCCAGTGTGTCAGCCTACTATCCAAATTGAGTGACCAAATTGAGTGACCAATTTACCAGGACTTACTCACTAAGATGCCCAGCAATTAAGACAAACTAACGGGCATTGTAAAATCACTATCAATTCATAATAATGACCCTACAAACATTGCAGGGTCGAGATTAGGCTATTAGGAAAATGCTTACCCTTAATCAATAACATCCTGAAAACGCCTAATCATTTATTATCTGGATGCACCTCTACTGATAGTTTTTGTCTCTTGTTCACTCCAGTTTTCAGTCATTAGACTCGTTAATCCGGATAGTTTAGTCTGCTAATTACTAGGGAAATCATTAGCTTATAGAACCATTATCGACCTAGAATTTTTGAAACATGTGGACTTCTGAGCAATCTTTATTAAAATTTCACGAAGTCACAGCCAAAACTATTGCCAAAACTATTAGTGTATTTTTTTTGCTCCCCATCCTCTTCCCCTATGGGCTTCTTCTAAATCCTCAGTCGATCTCCAATCGGTTGGTATCGGTATTGAGGAGTTCAACCAAGGTAGGGGAGATTTGGATTGTGGAGATTTGGGTAGACTTGGTAAGTAAGATCCGATTAGGATTATCTTGCAATTCTAATGCCGTCAGAAACAATATGACCCAATCCCCTAATTGTTCTCCCTGGCGAACTATAATCCACCAATCAAGCTATTATCTCTATAACTTGGTTAAAGTCTTTAGGAATTGTTAGGGTCTTGCTGACTCCTAGTCTTACCTAGATTAACTAACGAACCAAACCCCTGGGTAAGCATTCAGCCGTCAGCTATCAGCTATCAGCTAATGCGCTACGCCCACGCTACTTGAGGTGCTATTAGCTAATGCGCTACGCCTACGCTGTCTTGATGCAAAGCGCGAGTGGGGGAAACCACGGCAGTTGCTCATCGGGAGGGGCTGCGTGGGTCACCTGCGTCCGCACCTTGAAAGCCCCGTGGTAACCCCCTTTGGCGGCACTGCCTCCCCGTGAGGCCACTGCATCGCTACTAGAGGTGCTAGCAGGCGCTTTAACTGCACGGGGTCGGATCAGTAAAACGAGCAGGGATTTTAAACCAGCCGTACCAGCACCCCCGATGCTGGTTTACTACCGACCGTTGATTAGCTGACGGCACCTCAAGTAGCGTGAGCAATACGCGATGCGTGGCCATAGGCCAAGGCTCAAGACTGATAGCTGAATGCTTACACCCCTGGCACAATATCACTAACCTGACTAAGGGAAAGTAAGTCATGGAAATGACTTATTTGACCATTACCAGATAGTTCGGTGCTCAAGTCCCGCCTAATATGGATTTTGATGAGTTCTGAAAACTACCTCAATCACCCCAATTTTGGTCTACTGTTTCGAGTTTGCATTGTTGAAGAACAACAAGAGTTGTTCACTACGATCTATGCCCACAGACTTTTCTTTTTGGTGAAAAGTACCACCAATGGTATTGCCTTTGAGCCAATCAGTCGTTCTGAGGCTCGGCTGTTGGTAGAAAATCGCCTTCGCTTACTTAGGCGCAGTGGTTCATCGGCTGACTATGAGCAGCTTCGGATTATCCATCAGCAAACCTTCCAATAAGTTCCATTAGGAAACCCGTTCGGGTTAATTGGGAGACTCCTTGGAGCCGGACAAGGTGAATGGGCTGATATTACCGCCAGAAGTAGGTATAAACGATGATTGTGAGGGTTTTCTGAAATTAGGTTATGGCTAGAGCCTTGTAATGGGGTAGTATATACCCAACCACATCCATCATCAATATTGCCCTCTTATATATAATGGCATAACCTTTTGCTAAGTGTTGGTTTCGACAACTACACCCCGAGCAGAAGGCAGATATATATTCTATATTGATAACCTTGTGGTGTTCTCAAGGGTGAAAATTATTAAGTAAGCTTATGGGGTAAGTTAGACTGTTTACGTTCTAGTCTAAGCATCTACTCAAGACTGCTGCCCTAGAGAAGGTCGATTATCGGTTTTGCAGAAGCTTACACTAAAGTTGTGATGGAGAGTTGACTATGAGCGGTATTTTTAATAAGCTGCGCGATTTCGTCGGTCTGAATGAGCCAGTGGAATACGAATACGAATATGAAGACATGGAGGGGGATGCCTACCCAACTCCCTACCCACAAGAGCAACCGGTGCAACCGCCATCAGAGGAGGAACGTCCAACCAGACGTCGTTCTCGGGAGCGGACAACGGTATCAGAAGCAGGCGTAGGGCCATCTCCCATCAATAATGTGATTGGCATGCCTGGAGCAGTCAATGGCATTTCAGAAGTGGCAGTGATTGAACCTCGTTCCTTTGAAGAAATGCCCCAAGTGATTCAGGCACTGCGGGAACGGAAGTCGGTGGTCTTAAACCTGACCATCATGGATCCAGACCAAGCACAACGAGCGGTGGACTTTGTGGCTGGTGGGACTTACGCTATTGATGGTCATCAAGAGCGTATTGGTGAAAGTATTTTCTTGTTCACACCAAGCTGTGTTCAGGTAAGTACTCAGTCTGGTGTGATTCATGAGATACCTACTCCCCAGGCCCCTCCTTCCCGTCAGACAGCTCCGTCACCAGCCTGGGGTTCTGAGCCAGATCAGATGGCTCAGTAAGAGTCAGGACTTGACAAGTGTCTAGTGTTCAAGAATAACATTAATATTTGAAAAGAGAGGTGTTGGGTTGCCTATAAAACTTGGCATAATTGGTGGCGGTGTCATGGGAGAAGCCCTCCTATCCCGTCTACTTGCCCAACAACTTTACCAGCCTGATCAGGTCTTGGTGAGTGAGCTGCTGGAGCAGCGCCGTGATGGTTTGGCGCAAAAATACGGGATAAGGGTCACTGCCAATAACCAAGCGGCAGCGGCAGCATCAGAGGTTTTGTTACTGGCAATTAAACCTCAGGTATTTGAAGCGGTAGCGGCAGAACTGGCAATGGGTAGAGGTGACAACGGTCACAGCTTAGGAACGTTGCCAATGGTGATTTCAATTCTAGCTGGAGTGCCTCTGGAACGACTGGAAACCGCTTTTCCATCCCAGTCAGTGATCCGGGCAATGCCTAATACTCCTGCAACAGTTGGGGCGGGAATCACAGCACTAGCTGCTGGAAAATGGGTTTCGCCTGATCAAATGGAGCGAGCAAAGACAATTTTTAGGGCTGTTGGTGAAGTAGTCGAGATTCCGGAACACCTGATGGATGCGGTGACCGGTTTATCTGGGTCAGGCCCAGCTTATGTGGCGATTTTGGTGGAAGCCCTAGCAGATGGGGGCGTGGCAGCTGGATTACCCAGAGCGATCGCATTGCAGTTGGCACAGTCTACAGTATTGGGGACAGCCCAGCTGTTAAAGGAAACTCAAATACATCCAGCTCAATTGAAGGATCAGGTTACTAGTCCTGGGGGAACGACAATTGCTGCGATCGCTAAGTTGGAGAAGGCTGGTTTTCGCTCGGCTTTGATTGAAGCGGTTTTGGGGTCTTATCAGCGTTCTCGGGAGTTGCGGGGTTGAAGGTTTAAAGTTTGAGGTTGGAGGTTGGAGGTTGGGGGTTAAAGGTTGAAGTTTAAAGGTTAAAGGTTGAAGGTTGAAGGTTGAAGGTTGAAGGTTGAAGGTTGTGGGTTGTTCGCCCTTAGCGTTCCCATAGGGTAGGTTGTTAAGGCTTGGCGTCCCTTGTAGGGTAGGTTGAAAATTGATCAAAACTGATTGAGATTGTCAATCTTAAGCTCAATTAGGCTACGCCGTTGTTAGTTGGTCTTGGCTAACCCCATCTGGATCTGTAGTCCTATGGGGGTGTTATTTTAATTAATGGGCAAAAAACTATTGTGTGCGTCATCTAGTTCTGTCATCTAGTTCTATAATAAATGGCAGCTAAAGGATTTATGCCATTGGTCGCCATCGTTTAAAAGCATGGGATCTGAACTACCAAAAATACTGGGAACGTGAGAGCCTCCCTTTTCAAAAGGGTTTACGGTTTCGTCTCCGGGATGAAACTCCCGGGACGGGGTTTACCCCGCCGTATCTATTCCAATAGGTTATAATAAAGAGAGGGAGGTGATAGTAAGATGTACAAAACAATTCCAGTAAAAGCAACGTTTTCAGACGAAGAAAATGCTTTCTGGCTATTTCAGTGTGAGCAAGCGAATAGCTTGATAAATTGTGCAGTCTATTACTCCAAACAGAAGCATTATAGTTGGTTGAAACAGCAACCAGAGGCATTTACAACTTACTGGCGGGGGGATGAACTGCGCTATGGTTGGAAGACTTACAAGTGCGCCCTCAAGTATGCTGAGCTATGCAACAGCTTGAAAGACAACCCTCATTACAAGGCAATGGCGGCTCAGTCAGCACAACAAACTCTTAAAACTGTAGCCGAGTCAATCACTAGCTATAACCAATTAGTCAGCCTTTACTACAAAGGCCAAGTCGATAGACCAAAACTGCTTAGGTACCGCAAGAAAGGCGGGCTAGCTGCCGTCACTTTTCCCAGACAAGCGCTCAACTATAAGAACGGTTTGTTTTACCCGTCGATCAGCAAGGAAAGTAGACCTGAACTGCTTACTGAGATCGCCTTAGAACCTCCAGGGTTCATAGATCCAGATTGGGTCAAACAGGTTACTATTCGCCCGTATCTAGGCCAATTATGGATCGATTGGGTAATTGATGATGGAAAACAACCGGTGGAAAATAATCCCAATCTAGACTATTTCCAAGCATGGAGTTTTGATCACGGCGGGGACAACTGGTTAACCGGAGTTTCAACCCATGGGAGAAGCCTGATTATTGATGGCAGAAAGCTCAAGTCTCTGAATCAGGCTTATGCCAGGTTGGTTGCCAAATATAAAGCTGGAAAGCCTGAATTATACTGGGATTCAAACTTAGATCGTGTCCAACGCAGAAGAAACAATCAAATCAGGGATGCGATCAACAAAGCCGCCCGTTTTATTATTAATCGGTGCCTGAGCGATTGCGTTGGAAACCTCGTCATTGGTTGGAACGAAGGACAGAAAGATTCCTCAAGCATGGGGAAACGGGGTAATCAGAATTTTGTGGTCATTCCAACAAAAAGACTGATTGAACGACTGAAACAGCTTTGTCCTGAGTATGGAATTAAGCTAACAATTACCGAGGAAGCGTACACCAGCAAAGCGTCTTATCTTGACTCCGACAGCCTCCCAAGACACGGCGAAAAACCCAAAGGATGGAAACCGTCGGGCAAACGAGTTAGGCGTGGTCTGTACAAAACTTCTAATGGTTGGCTAATTAATGCCGATTGTAACGGTGCTGCAAATATAGCTAGAAAAGTAGCCACACAGTTAGGTCTTGACCTGACCAAGGTGGGTAGGGGAGCATTGACACTACCGCACCGGTATGATCTTTTCAACTCTATGAAAAGATCATATAGGACGAGAAGCTACAAGGCACGGTTTCAACCTGCCTTGTAGGAACCTTGTAGAATCCCCTGTGCTTCAGCCGGGGGAGATGTCAAAATCACAAAATATTCATAATTTAGTCTGAATGTAAATTTGTGGACTGCATCTATTTTGATGACAGACAGATGACAGAATCTTCAATTCCGATTCGAGCCCTACCAGAAGCACGCCAACGTTCTCGACCCAATGGGTTGAAATGGTTTTCCTACATAAGTTTGGGGATTTTGAGCAATGCTGCTATTTTGGGTTTAGCTTTTTTTGTGCTCGAGCAAATCCCTCCAACTTACACCAGTAAGGCAGCAGCAATTATACCTGGTGTGGGTTCTCAAGGATCTGTTCAACTCCCTGGAGTCGGTCAAGCTTCCTCCAATCCAGGTGAGAAATCTCCTTACGGATATCTTTTAAAGGTAGATCCACGACAAAACTACCAGTATATCGCCATGAGTGACGTCGTATTAACTGAAGCTGCTGCTGCTGTTAATACCTCAGTCAAAGATTTTGAAGAGTTTGCCAAGCCAAGGGTTTATTTGGATAGAGGTACCACTATCATAGAGTTTGAAGCGGATGGCAAAAGCCCATCGGACGCTCAGCGAAATACTCAGGCTTTTTATCAAGCTTTAGTCAAGCGGATTGATTACTTAAGAGCAGAAGAATCAGCTCGTCAGGATAACAAGACGTTGCTAGCTTTAGACTCTGCTAATAGTAACTTAAAAAACGCCCAAACAAAGCTGTCTCAATTCAAAAAGAAGTCACTGCTCAAAATTTCTGAACAAATCAATAACCTTTCAGAAGAAGTAGAAAGGTTGCGAGTGCAGCGTGCTAATTTATTGGCTCAGCAGCAAGCGGCTACCTCTGGATTAAGGCAGCTAGAAGCTAACCTAAGGTTGTCAACTGACCAAGCAGCCGATGCTCTGATGCTTCAGGATGATGAAGTGTTTAAAAAACTTTGGCAAAACTATAGCGATATTAGTGCTAAGCTAACGATACTAAATTCTCAATGGACACCAAACAGCCCTCAGGTGATTAATCTCAAAGCTAAGAAGCAAGCGGCGCTTGAGGCATTACTTGCTCGTAGCCAACAGCTATTGGGCAAGGGGATGGATGTTCAACGTTTGGATAATCTCAATTTAGGCTTAGATGCCCAGACAGGTCGAGCAAATCTGGCACAAGTGTTAATCAACCAGAGAGCTCAACAGCAGGGACTAACCGGTCAAGTGAACACCTTGGCAGAACAAATTGCTCAGCTAGAGTCCAGACTTCAGACATTGATTCAGGAGCAGTTAACCCTGACTGAGCTTGAGCGAGAGGTGCAAATCTCTGAAGCTATATTTACGGCGAAGTCGGCTCAATTAAACCTGAATAAATCGGATCATGCTACTGCTTATCCAACCCTGCAATTGTTAGTAGAGCCGAACTTACCGAAAGAACCTGTTGGTAATACCAAAAAAACGGTAATCTTGGGAGCTGTGGCGCTTTCCCTGTTAATGACAACTGGCCTGGTTATCCTGGCCTGGGAAAAACCAAGTTCTAAGACAGACGCTCCTAAAGATTCCCCTCCGGTACTTCAACCTGAGTCTTAAACCAGTGAATTTAAACGTAGCAACAATTTGGATCTAATTGTTGGAAACTACTAGCACGGAAAACTAACAGAGAAAGACCCCAAGTCTGCTACCTTAATCAGGTGTTGGCAGTAAGTAATCTGATGAACCTATCCAACCGTATAATCAAAGGGTGGAAATCTCCCACGCTGCGAGTGATGTCTCTGACCTTCTTCGGTATGCTACTGGCGTGGGTTGCGGACATTTTGATGGCGGCGAAACTGGGGACTAGTCAAACCACAGATGCCTTGATTGTTGCCCTCAGCTTACCGCGACTAATTGATACCGTGAGCCGGGAGGGAACCAGACAAAGCTTGGTTCCAATGTTCATGGAGCGTCGAGATGCTCTGAATCACAGGGAATATCATCGCTTGGTCAGTGGCATTGTCAACTTAGCTTTAGTACTCGGTGTTAGTCTAACTGTTCTGTTGGAAATTATAGCGCCATTGATTATAACTGGGTTAGCCCCAGGATTTTCTCCAGAGGGTAGAGCACAAGCAACGTTTTTATTTCGGATCTGTGCGCCAATGGTTTTGTTTGCTCCTGGGATTGCGGTCTTTAGTGTGATCCTCAACAGCCAAAGGCGCTTTAGTGCGGTAGCTCTGCGGAATGCGATCGCACCAGGTTTCGTAGTGGCTGCCATTGGGTTGGCATGGCAACAGTCTAGTATTGCTCTGTGGATAGCGATCGCTTATACCTTGGGATTTGGTGGATTCTTTGTGCTGGTATTTCTAGATGCTTTTAAAGCGGGACACCAACATCAATGGTTGGCGTGGGCTGGCAAAGATGACCTTGCGCGTCTGTGGCAAGCAGGTTCTTTACCTACTATCGGTTTTGTGATTAAGCTCGCATCTAATCTAGTCAAGAGTCAGATGCTGCCTTCCTTAGTAGCAGTTGGTGGGGTCTCCACATTCTACTTTGCAATTCGGATCGTCTCCGCTGCTCAAACGATTATTGGTGTCAGTATTGCTACCACCAGCTTGCCTGCCATGACAGAGCATGACTTAGCTGGGCATAAATCCCGGTTGGGATCGGCTTTGCGCAAAAACTTGACCAAAACTCTATTAGTAAGCTTACCTGCAGTACTTTTTATTGTGGTATCCCATGGAGAAATCATTCGTTTGCTATACGGACATGGTTCTTTTGAAGCTACCTCTATTGAGCAGACGTCTCAAGTATTCTTTTGGTTAGGGCTGTCCTTGGCATTTATTTCTCTAATCCCCGTGCTTGAAGCTGGTTTATATGCTCAGAGAGCTTATGGTTTGGTTGTCTGGAGTATGGTGACCATGGCATTTGTAGGGGTTGCTCTGAGTTGGTTATTTTGGCAAGTTTGGGAATTAATTGGTATTGCTATGAGTTGGCCTGTTATGGCTATTATCTATGTGATACTCATCATCTATCTACTCCATCGAAAGGGTGTTTCTCTGCTGCAAAAACATCACAGTGAATGAGGGGTAATAAAATCTATGAATAGTTCAAGTTTTAAACAGCACTCTTACTTGATTATTGGAGGCACGACAAAAGCGGCAACCACATCACTATTTTATTATCTAGCTGATCATCCTGAAGTTTGTACCTCTAACCTCAAAGAAATTCGCTTCTTTTTGGATCAAGATTATCCAGAAGCTTCAAACTATCGATATGAAGATGGTCTAGAAAAATATGATGATATTTTTCGTTATGCTCAGTGCTCCAATGTCGAAAAAATTCGGATGGAGGCAACACCAGACTATCTTTACTCATCAGGTACACCCCATAAAATAAAACAATCTCTACCAAATGTTAAACTTATATTTATCCTACGGGAACCGGTTTCTCGCTTAATCTCTTGGTATAAATTTGCTAAACAGAAAGAGTATCTTCCTCAAAATATCAGCTTTGATAACTATGTTGACCAGCAATTAATTAAAGATAATTTTGAGCACGAAAATACCTATACCTATATGCGTTCCCTTGAGCAAGGGCGTTATTATGTCTACTTAAAACCTTACTTTGAGTTATTCGGATCCGATAGAATTTATGTGGCTTTTTATGAAGAATTATCCCGTAATCCCAAATATGTGCTTGAAAAAATTTGTCGATTTGCAGGAATTGATTCCAGCTTCTATGGGGATTATCTCTTTAAAGTATATAATCCCAGCAAGGCAGTAAAAAATTGGTGGTTTCACCGGAATTATGAGCAGTTTTTAAAGTGTATGCGTCAATATACCCAAAACAAACCCATTCACAAAGTTTTGAGGAAAATTCGACGAGCCTTGGATCCGATCTATTTACGCCTTAATGTGCAGCCTCAGGAAAAGGTGTCGATTTCACCAGCTATCAAAAATGCTCTTACTATGTATTATAAACAGGAAGTTACAGCATTGGAAGAACTACTTGGTCGCTCAGTGCCATGGGAGTCATGGAATTAATTTATAAAAAAACAATAACAAAGAACACTAACGAAACAACGGGACACGATATGATCAGAATCATGAGAGAAGAACACTAATTTAGGAGAATATCCATGAAGAAATATGTCTGTACCGCTTGCGGCTATGTATATGACCCAGAGGTAGGGGATCCAGATAGTGGCATTGCACCGGGCACACCCTTTGAAGACATTCCAGATGACTGGGTATGCCCGGTCTGTGGGGTCGGTAAGGAAGATTTTGAACCGGAAGAATAGTAACATCCTTATTGTCGTAATCGGTGGCACTGCCACCGTGTCTTGATGCAATAGCGAGTGGGGGAAACCACGGCAGCGCGGTCATGGGGGAGACCCCCAAGACCGCGCTGCCTCCCCAAGACCGCGCTGCATCGCTTTTTTTGATCAAAAATCGTGAGAGGCCAGAAAAACTGGTCTTTTAGTGGGACTTAAACAAAAATCAAGCCCAAATGAAGCCTAAACTGGCTTTATAAGCAGCAAACACCTCCTGATTGTGAGTTAGTTAGCCAATTAAAGAAACGAAAAGACATAGCTGTACGGAAAGCCTCCAAGGCTTCTGTAAAAGTATTCATTCGCGTAGCGTGGCCAAGGTTTGGAACGCCCATCGCCAAAGTAATCCCCCGGTTAACTTATGCCAAAGAATAAAAATATAGGCACAAAATACTAGAATAAAATGGTGAATTAGACTTCTTTTATCCCTGACTTGGTATTCTTTCAACCCTAGCCAACCCTTGGCTTCCCAAGAAAATACTTCCACCCAATTTCTTTGGGAATAGGTCATTACTATCCACTGTTTTGTTACTTTTTTTTGCCTCAACATTGGTGATCAAATAATCACGGTGCGCGCCTCCTAGGGCGAGTAAATCGCCCTTTCGACGTGAAAGGTTGATCCATCATAGATTATACCATAATTTTGCTCTTTTTATCGTTTAAGTCCCGATAGTTGCTGTCCCCAATGATTGTAAACTTCTCCTGATTAGATTTTAGAGATCTATTGTCGAAATCCTTGACTAAAAGACATTTGATCGATTTACCCATAGTATGGAACCAGTCTCCAAGAGTCCCTAAGTGTTAATGCAATATTTGAGACCTCAAGAATAGAGAAGATGGTAGGGTCATTTCTTAATGATGGGAGCTCCGATTGTTTTGTAGTCCCAATACTGAGAAGGTAGGGGTGGATTTACATCAACAACCTCAAAATCGATCTTGGAAAAGCCAGCTTCTTGCAATAGTTTTTGATGTGCTTCTGGTATTTCAGTGGCAACCCGTGAAAAATAAGTAAATGTTCCATTTTTTTTGAGTAACCGACCCGCTTCCTTAAAAAAATCGTGTTGGTGGAAACTTCCTGCATCCTCTGGAGTTAGTGGGACAGTATCAAACAGAATCCCATCAAAACTCTCATCATCAAAACGTGAACTAACCTCTTGCCAAAAACCTGGGACAATTTCCATCCTACCTATCCTCAAGGCTTCAGGGAATTTTTGTTGCGCGAATTCGCGTACATCTGGGTGGGCTTCAAGGATCGTATGTTTCTCAATGTCGGGGGAGTCTTGAATAAAACCTGCTGATAATCCAAGTCCAAAGCCTAATTCTAGTACTTGTCCGCCATTTGAAGTTGCGATTGAAGCCAACTTCTTCATATACGGAATTTCCCAGTCCTGCATTACTTCGACACCATTAACGCTCAATTGATCGGGAGTATAAATGGCTTTTTTTTGTATCCAATTTTGTTGCTTGGTATCCAATTTTGTTCCTTAACTAGCTATGCTCGCTGCATATTGAAACTACCCAAATTTAAAAGTAGGATTTCAACATACCACGCCTGCGTACATCACAAGTTGCACAATGTAACCCACCTCCAAAAACATAATGGTCTTTAAAGTCCACTAAAATTGGCTTTAAGCCTATCTCTTTAAAAAACTTAATCGTTGGTTCCTCACTCTTCTCCACAACCACTCGCTCCTGATCAATCATCAGAATATTCATAGAAAGCCAGCGGCTGGACATATGAAATTCGGCGTTTGCTACGCCCCTGGGAGGATAAAGAATTTCCCATCCTCCCTGCTTAAACATCTCTAGGATATCCGGTGAGATGCACGGACGGTCAGGGCAAGACAAGACACGCCCTTCGCCGATGGGAACCCAAGTTGCATCCATATGTATGGGAGCTGGATCACGGAACTTGACTGTGTGGACTCGGTACTCCGAGCCAAGATGCCTCTGCATCCACTGAATTCCCAAGTCGTTGGTGACGTGGCTCCTCTGTGCCAAGATGTCTCTGCCGAAGCGAGTGAAATCAGCTGCATCGAAGCAAGGTTCTGACTCGGTAGTAATGAAGCGCCCATTCAAAGGACCAACGCTATCTGGTACACCAGATTCCCCCCGGAAAAAGGCCATATCTTCTTCAGGATAGTCCCAATCGTAGAGGGCATCAGACATTTTGGGCTTGGGAGCCGCTGTCCAGCCTGCTCCCTGCTGGAAATATTCCTGAATCAGGGGACGATAGCGCAAGAACTCGAAATAGCGGCATCTTTGAGACATAGGCGCTTCGATGATTTCCTCGCCCACAACAAGCAAGACATCCCTCACATCAGCATTAAAGAATCCCGCTGATGTAAAATAAGGTGTTTTAAAAATATGATGGGCATAATCAACAGCTTCTGGTCGTCGTACAATGACACCTTCTCCTTCAAGCACTTCTTGAAGGTTATCTAGAGCTTTGGCGGCTTTCTTCACCAATTCTGTGGGGTAGGGTTTCCCCCCATGCTCTCGATAGAAGCTCCAATAGTCCTTTCGTATGAAGGTTTTTATGTCATGGGTTAAAACAGGGGCTGTAACCCCGTCAATAGTTCCCACAATTATTTCTTCGAGAGGGTCCCATTCGTTATAGCTACAAATCGAGGGAATGTTCATCTTAAATCATCATCTATGGGCGTATATAGGCGAAACTTAGAGATTATACCAAATCCGGTTCGCATATGTACCTTTTCTCAAATAGCAGGGGGACAGGGAGCAGGGGGCATGGGGGAAAAATTAGCGACAATCATAAAGCCACTCTCACAACCCCCCAATCGCATTCTTGGCAATTAGCAATCTGGCACTCCATAGCGCTGCTGAATTTCCAGCAATTTTACCCTGGCCTGCCCAGCATTATCCGCCAACTCAGCAAACTCCAAAAATCGCTTCAATTCCTTTTTCAACAAACTCCGTTCCACTTCCCAAGTTTCCCGTCCCAAATCTGGGGGCAAAACAATCATGTCAAATAACGTTGCCCGTTCCTTACCTGGGTGCGGTCGCAACACTCGCCCCCGCCGCTGAATAAATTGGCGGGGATTGCTACTACTTGCCAGAATTACCGCAGTTTCAATGGATGGAATATCCACCCCTTCATCCAAACATCGAATTGCTACTAACCCCTGCAACTCCCCCCGCTCAAATTGACGACGTAATTCCTCCCGTTCTGCCAACGGTGTCTGGGCAGTGTACGTGTTGACCCGATACCCCAGTTGAGAACCTAGTAACTGGGTTACTGCTGCTAACTGACGGTTGCTTTCATTACTCACTTGCCCATCTACCGAACCATCCCCACAATAAAACAAGGTATGGTAGGTGTTCAGTCGCTTAGCCATTAACCGCTGCAACGCCCTTAACTTGTTTGCCGCCGCCCCAACTAACCGAGCTCGTTGCATCAATAACGATGTTAAAGTAGTGTCATTTTCTATATCGTCTGCTTCCCCTAATGCCCAACCAATCCGTTGAGTTAACTTAGCATAGGCAATATTTTCCGCCTCTGTTAATTCCACGAACACCGGATAGTAGAGGTAACGCACTAGCGCTCCTTGGCGAATAGCATCGGCTAAGGTCAGTTCTGGTTGTAATACCGAACCAAAATAGTCAAACAATGCTTCTGTTCCAGCTTCATCAAAATACCGTTCCGGTGTAGCTGACAGACCAAGGCGCAGTCCAATGTTACGGGGTAAACTCTTTTCGATGCGGGTAGTCCCGAAATTATGGGCTTCATCTCCCACTATCAGGGTTTTTTCAGGAAAATACTTCAGCTGAGACTGGAAACCCTCCTTGATCAGGGTAGAATTGGTAGTGATTATGGTAATAAACGATTGTTTCCCAACCTGGAGGTTGTATAGCTGGGCAGATAGTTGACTCTGCCAGCTGTAGACACTCTCGAAGGCTAATATCGGTTCTAGATTAAAGTGTTCGCATTCTCTTGCCCACTGGGTGACCAAGTGGCGGTAAGGGCAAACTACCAGCAACAGCTGTAAACCAATTTTTTGATACAGTTCCGTTGCGATCGCTAAAGCAGTAATAGTTTTACCACTACCCGTTGCCATTTTCAGGGTTCCTCGTCCCCGATGGGCAAACCAATTTGCCACCGCTTGCCGCTGATACTGCCGCAGCTGAATATCCGGTGGTATCCTAGGGCATCCCTTGGGTGAGTGAGTCTCAAAGGAGAGCGGTAATTGGTAAGCTCCCCCCGATTCAGCTACTGTGATGTTAGGGGAGGGCTGATAGTATCCTCGTGCTGCTACACTTTCCCAGTCCTCTGATACCACGAATGGGAATTTGTTGTTCCTCATTGGTCATTGGTCTTTTGTTATTTGATAATTGGTATTTAGTATTTGCTATAGCATTTTTATTTGAGTTGTGAACATAGGATTAAAGTAACAAGGGAGCAGGGAGCAGGGAGTAGGGAGCAGTAGGAAAGAGCTTGGAGGATTTTTTTGTGTTCTTAAAAATCAGCAATATTGTTCGTGTCCTATTTATAAATCCTAGATTTCCTAGTTGCTATTTCCTAGTTGCTATTTTCTATTTTGATGTAAGCAAGTCTTTTTAATTTTACTTTTTACCGTTTTCCTTGGTCAGCAAACACCTCAATTTCCCCTGTCCTAGAGGGTTGGCATTCCACATTACCAATTGCTTGAGAACCTAACCCTGATCGCCCATCCACCTGCTTAATTCGACAAGACTTGGTGAAGGAATAATACTCAGGTTTGGTGTCAGGGCTTGAACGGGGACCGTTCCAATTGGCCTGCAAGTCTAAGTTATAGTCATACCCAGACTCCCTGGATGAAAATTTATAGGTTACTTTCCATAGAGGATCTTCAGCAACCGGTGAGCTTTGCTTGGCTTGATATTCAATCTCCTTCAGTAACTTTTGGTGATTTACCTTAAGCAGGGATTTCTCAACCTCTGACCAAGATTTTGCATTCAACTCTTCTTTCAATTGAACTTCCATCCCCTCTAATATCGATACACCTCTAGATAGCATAGTGACTTGGGCAGAGGGCAATTTCCAGACAAAGGAACTATGGATAAAATCATCACTCAGTAAGCTAGGATATTGCACTAGCCAGTTTTGAATCACGAAATAAAACTGTATCCAGCAGCTAATCAAGAGCTGGCTACCGAATAATATAACTAGATATTGACGTTCTGCTGGAGATGGTTTTTTTAGCTCCAATCTTACTGCTAAAATATAAGGTAAAGTCGCAATTACGGCTGATATCAATGGCCAACTAATGAACGTCCAGGATGATACGTCCCTTGAGTCGATGCCGAATAAATAGGTACTGATACCCTGAATTTCGGGCTGGTATTCTCCAAGGTTTAAATTGATGCCGAATAGATAAATACTAGTTAATGCGCCGGTAATCCAGGGACCCAGGGGCAAGCCTGTCTTGGCGTCTTTGTTCTTCTTGGCAATTCTTAGCTTAGCCGCCGCTGCCGTTACCCAGTAGACAAATAAAATAAACAAAATACCACCACAGCTTGCTATCAGCCGTTGTACAAATCCCGTGGCTAACCCTGCCATTACATAGGAAAACACAGTTAGCCACATTAGAGCCTGCCAGGAAAATGCCTTGGGAGGTTTCAGTACCTTTACCACCCAGTCTACCACCGCTAAGCCAATGACAAATTCGAATAGGGATGTGAAAAATTTCACGACGCTAGTTATCCACTAATGGGGTTGACATAAAGGAAACGCAGAAACAAAAGCAGTAAGATAGCGCTATAGCTACAGGAATTAGCAATGAGGACGACCATAGCTCGATTTTCCCCACCCGATCCTCTCTGACCAGAGCGCCTCAAGGATAATGACTTTTCCTCGTCGGAAGCCGATGTGGAACCAGTTGCCTGATCTTCAGCTAGTTCTAAAAAGATTTTGAGTAACCTCAGCCCTGCCAGCTTAATAATAAAGGAAAGAAAGAAAATTGTGATCACACTCATAGCAATAAGAGTATAAAAATTGTCAGGCTTATCCTCTGAAAAGTGATCGAAAAAGATATAACTAATCATCTGGCCTTGAAATTCCGTAGGGAGTTGGTCGTGAAGGGCAAAAAAACAGCACCAACCTACAATAGTGGAAAGTAGATTAATCGATGCTGCTTGCTGCATGCTGGTTTTGCGGTTGAGTTTTAGCCCTCGTTGTAAGACTATCCCTTCCACCGCAATTACCACCAGCAGGAAGAGAGTTTGAAACACGACCGTCTTTAGGGGCCATACAGGTGCCATAATTTTAAGTTTGCTCCAACGTAAGAATTTGCATTAAAAACCCGTTTGAGCCACATTTTACCTGCACGATTCGGTGAAACTTGGTTTTGTTGACACTTTATGTTGACACCTTATGTTGACACTTTATAGTTGCTTATTTAGTGCCAACCGTCAACAGAAATGGAGCAACTAAACGGGAGCAGGTCTAATGTTCATTAAATTAGACTACCAGTAATTTTCGGATACTGGTAGTTAATTTGAATGAGGGGTGTTACCCCTAAGCCTCTTCGGGCGGGTTTCCTGTTAAACTCCTTAACCACAGGCTATACATTGAAGCACTACAAGGAACATCTGTAAAGATGCGATTGACCGTAGGCCACGCTACGCGATGCTCCTAGGTCGCCGCTAAGCGATCGCATTTTGTTACATATTTTGTTTTTTAGATACCTGTTTGACCTGCCGTCACCCTTCGCGAACATAATTTAGGGTTTAGGCTCTAGGGTTTAGGGTTCTGTTGAAACTTGGCTAGCTCTCTTAGGACGGAGGTGCTCAAGTGCCCCTGTTGTAGCTCATACCTAATACGATTAGCCTAATACCTATAATTTCTCGATTATTGCTCTATGGCTTTGCCGTCAGTGTCTGGTAGTTGACTCCTGGGGCAATGCTATGGTTGATGGGTGTACCCCACACCTGACAGACAAGCCAAAACTTTATCTTTACTGTATCTTTGCAGATCAACTCCCATCACCATAGCGCAAACCTATGACACGAAATCACTATGAACCTGAACTCAAACTGCGTTCTGAAAAAGGAGTAGACTACACTAAACTGCGAGACTTACTAGCAGCAGGCAAGTGGAAAGAAGCTGACCTAGAGACAGCCAGGGTACTCTTGGAAGCAGCAGGTCGAGAAGCTGAAAAATGGCTAGATATAGAGTCGCTCAAAACATTTCCCTGTGCTGACCTGCTGACCATTGACCAACTTTGGGTAAGATACAGCCAAGGACACTTTGGGCTTAGTGTTCAGCAGTCCATTTATCAAGAGGTGGCAGGAGACTGCGTCAGGCTAGGTGAACGCATCGGTTGGAGAGTGAGGGGAGATTGGATAGCCTATAGTAAAATCAAATGGAATCTAGATGCCCAGATGGGACACCTACCCGTCTGTATGGCATTCATCTGGAGTAATCATCGGTCTGTATCCGGTATCGTGTGGTTATCTCGGGTAGGGTGTGAGGCGTGGTATACTTCATTTATGCAAAGACTTGTAGAGTGTAGCATATAAGCGTTACAGCCCAAGGAAATAATTCTTTAAACAAAAATTTTAAACAAAAATATTTGCTACGAATTCTATAAACATTTTAGGGATTTCAAGGTTAGTTTGATAACTCAAAACTACCAGGTCTATTGTTTGGAGCGCGCTTTGTACAAACTAGGGATGATTTGTTAGTCTATGGGTTACTCCCCATGCCCTACTGCTGGTGCTGGAAGTCGATAAATCTTTTGGGTAGTTTACCATAAATAAACATAATTCTCTACAGCTATGAGATAGGCTGTATCTGGATAGACAACAATGCAGTATTGAAACTCTGCGCTCTTCCATAGGCGCAGATTCTTCGGAGGAGTTAACTAACAAATGTTAGCCATTGCTCGAAACAACCACATCAACCTCACCTTCCGTAAAACCAATAGGCTTGCAGTCCATCAGGCAGTGCCAATTACCGCTACTCTCTCACGGTGGTGGGGGTTGAGGTTACCTTTAAGTATGTGGTTTGTAAGTATGTGGTTTGTAAGTATGTGGTTTGATTCACTAGCCTTAAAGCCTTTGCTTGCAGGGGCTAAAACTAGACTACGTGGCTGTAGCCAATCAATCATTTCGATTGATTGTCTTTTCAGTGGAATTTCCCACCACTGGGAGTCCCAGCCAACCTTAAAGTTTTTTTTGTATAACTATTATTGTAGTACTTTGACAGCAGTTAAAATCGCCTCCTCGCGTTTCCTCCACCACATAAATGACCACATAAATAATAGTAGTTTCCACTCTCCCGTGAGGCTTTAGATGACCAGCGCTTATATCCTGATTGCCTCAATTTTGGTGTTGGGGGGGTTACTCGCTACCTTAGGCGATCGCATGGGTACACGAGTAGGAAAAGCACGGCTGAGTTTATTTAATCTACGTCCCCGTACTACTGCCACGGTAGTAACAATTATCACCGGTGGCTTAATTTCTGCCTCGACCTTGGGGATTTTGTTTGCCACCAGTGAGTCTCTACGAGATGGGATTTTTGAGCTTGATAATATCCTCAAAAAACTTAGAAGTGCTCGCCGGGAGGTCAGCCAATTAGAGGATGAGAAAGATCGAGTAGAGCAGAAGTTAGCCGAGGCCAAAGCAGAGCAAATAGAGGTTCAGAAGCGTCTGGATGAAACTAATCGAAATTTCCAACAGGCTCAAAATCAACTGAAAGACGTCTCTGCTCAGGTTGGGGTGCTGCGTACTGAAATTAAGTCACTCCTCAGGGAACGTCAGCTGCTAATCCAACAGCGGAATCAACTCAATGAACAAATTACCCAACTCCAGAGCCAAATCACTCAATTAAAAGAATTGGTGAAGAAACGGGATCAGGAAATGCTGGAGCGAGACCAAGCTATCCAAGAGCGAGACCAAGCTATCCAAGAGCGAGACCAAGCTATCCTCAAACAAGACCAAACGATCCAACAGCGGGATCAGGAGCTGGCTGAGAAAGACCAAGCTATAAAACAATTTGACCAGAAAATTGCTGAACGAGATCAAGTCATTGCTCAGCGTGAAACTTTCCTAAAAGAACTCGAACAAGAACTTAAAGAACTTGAACAAAAACTTAAACAAAAGGAGAGTCAACTTGCTAAACGTAATAAACAACTTGAATCACAAGAAAAACAACTGGCTTTTTTAAAACGGGAACTCGCAATTCTAGAACAGTACTATCAGAATTATCGAGTACTGCGTCAGGGAAATGTTGCTTTATTTCGTGGTCAGGTACTCACCTCTGGAGTAGTACGAATTGTCGATCCAACAGCCGTAAATCAAGCTGTTGATCAACTGTTGAGCCAAGCTAATAAGACAGCTGTAGACATTACCCGTGCTAGTAGCAGTAATTTCCAAGAGCCACTGGTGCAAATTACTCAAGCACAAGTAGATCAGTTAATCCAGCAGATTAAAGATGGTAGAGACTACGTGGTGCGAATTCTCTCAGCGGGTAACTACGTTGAGGGGGAAAAATCAATACAAGTATTTGCAGATGCAGCCCTCAATCAGGTTGTCTTTAAGGGGGGTGATGTCCTTGCTACCATCTCAACTAATCCCTCAACTATGACCAATGAGCAAATTCGGAAGCGGCTCGATCAGTTGTTGGCAGCCTCTGAGTTCCGTGCTCGTCGCGCTGGGATTTTGGGTGATATCCAAGTCGGAGATGGTCGGCTGACCACCCTAACCAACTTTATTGAGCAGCTGGAGCAGTATAGTCAACCCCTTAATGTCAAAGCTATTGCGCAAGAAACTGCCTACACAGCTGGTCCTTTAAAAATGCAGCTGGTAGCGAGCTACAATGGAGAAGATGTTTTTAAAACTATTGTTAACTAGCTAGGTTGTTAACGTAAGCATTCAGCGGTCAGCGCTCAGCGGTCAGCGCTCAGCCGTCAGCGGTCAGCCGTTGGCCACGCTACGGGAATGGCCAAGCTACTTGAGCTGCTTAAAATAAACCTCTTTTATTCAAAAGCTATTCAAAAACTGATAGCTGATAGCTGATTGCTGATTGCTGATTGCTGATTGCTGATTGCTGATTGCTGATTGCTGATAGCTGATAGCTGATAGCTGATAGCTGATTGCTGATTGCTGATTGCTGATAGCTGATAGCTGATAGCTGATAGCTGATAGCTGATAGCTGATTGCTGATAGCTGATAGCTGATAGCTGATTGCTGATAGCTGATAGCTGATAGCTGATAGCTGATAGCTGATAGCTGATTGCTGATTACTGATTACTGATTACTTACTTGTTAAGTAGCTAGCTCCTCCACAATTTGCCAATCGGGATTGTTATTAACTGCCTCTTGAAGTAGCTCAAACATTTGCCGACAATGGTTATTAACCTGTAGAGGTAACTCTTCATTTTTGACGACAAAATTTATGGGCACTTGTTGCTCAGTGGCTTTCGATTTGTCAATCAATACGTCCACTGTAACCAGCTTGGTAAAGGATATATTATCCGGACTCTCTCTTGCCATTATATAGTCATCACTCTCGTAGAGAATCTCAAAATGGCAGGATTTTAGAACCTCAATCAGTAACGGTAGAAGACGATCAAGGGAAATAGTGATTTTAATGGAACGAGTGTAGCGAGCCATATAGACTTGGGGCTTGCTGATAGCTAAATTTTTCTATCTTGACATTCCCCCGTGCGAGGGATTGCTCGCACGGGGGATTCTCGGTTCATCGACTCGCCATAAGCTGATAGGTTTATACCAACCAAGCACTTAGGGCAAATCTCCCGAAGGGTTTTAGGTCTTATTGACCCAGTTTTCCGCATTCCCTGCTGTAACTTGTTTCTCCGGCTGTTGATAGCTAACTAGTTGTTTGCTTCTAAGCCGACCTAGGTGACCAAATTGTTAGGCAAGGATTACGCAGTACCCTATCTCTGGCGATACTTTTTACTTTACTCTACGGAGGAAGGATTTGGGCAATAATTTATTGTTTTTTTAACTTATTTTTAAATAATTGGGCTCTTCGGTCCCTGTGGTGATAAGCTAAGCTTATTTATAGCGTTTATCGCAGTTATGAGGTACAGTATTCTTTGACGTTGATTCCCTGTC
This sequence comes from Moorena sp. SIO1G6, assembly GCF_010672795.1. Classification (NCBI taxonomy): domain Bacteria; kingdom Bacillati; phylum Cyanobacteriota; class Cyanophyceae; order Coleofasciculales; family Coleofasciculaceae; genus Moorena; species Moorena sp. SIO1G6. Next base: position 40,475 of record NZ_JAAHFZ010000001.1, on the reverse strand, counting down.
TTGATGTAGCGCATCGCTATTCCTTATTCCCTCTTCTCTCTTCTCAGATCCGCTGTTCCCAGATCCGCTGTTCCCTAAAATCCCGAAATTGTGTACCTCATAGCTATGATAATTGCTATAAACAAGCAAGCTAACAGCTTTTCCCTCAGATTATAAAAATTTCTAAACCCATAGCTTTGACGAATAATCAATTTCATCTTATTATTTAATACTGCCATTACTCCACTAGTTGTTTTATTGATCAAATAATGACAAATTTATGGTAAATTTTATTGGCCTTTGGCCACGCTACGCGAACAATAGTCTCAGCTACTTGACCTAAAATAATTAAACCGCCCTACACGCTCACGTTTCATCCCCCCTTGAAAAAGACGGGGTTTTCAAGGAAAGACCCAAGGGGTAAAGCGGGTGCATCTCATATTTGTAAAAAAGGAGGGGAGTGTGGGGCGGGGGCGCGGGAAGTGTGGGGCGGGGGCGCGGGAATTTTTGCCTAATTTCATGCATTGAGATACACCCGGGTAAAGCTTGCGCGAAGGTAAGATTTTTTATAATAATCGAATTTTAAAACATACGAGCTATGAATGTAGCAATCATTGGTTGTGGATACGTGGGTAGTGCTGTTGCTCACCTTTGGCATCAAGAGTTAGGGTTATCCACTACAGTAACCACTACTACCCCTGAGCGGGTCCGAGAACTAGAAACAATTGCTGACCGAGTGGTTGTGGTTAAAGGAAACGACCCTATTGGTCTCGAATCGGTAGTGAAAAACCAGGAGATTATTCTTCTGTCTGTGGGTGCTGCCAATGGCAAGGTCTATCAAGAAGCCTACTTAGACACAGCCCAAACCTTAGTTTCTGTGCTCAAAAACGCTCCTACGGTACGACAGCTAATTTACACGGGAAGCTATGCTGTGTACGGTGATCGACAGGGAGGCTGGGTAGACGAAACATCACCGATTGCTCCCGCGAGTCCAAATTATGAAATTCTGGCAGAAACTGAGCAGGTATTACTATCAGCATCCAATCCTAATCTGAAGGTTTGTATCCTGCGTCTGGGAGGAATTTATGGTCCGAAGCGGGAACTAGTCAAAATATTTGGTCGATTCGCAGGTACTACTCGTGAGGGTTCGGGTCAAGAAGTCACCAATTGGATTCATCTAGATGACATAGTGGGTGGGATAGAATTTGTCCGTTCTCACCAACTGCAAGGGATATATAATCTAGTAGATGATCAAATCCTGACTTATCAAGAATTGCTTGAAAAAGTATTTAAACAGCACAACTTACCCCCCGTATCCTGGGATTCATCCGTTACTAAAGCCCGACCTTACAATGCCCGAGTGTCAAATAAAAAGATAATTGATGCAGGTTACCAGTTTATTCATCCAGAAAAAATTTTCTAATCTGATTACTCGGTGGGTAAGCATTCAGCTATCAGCCATCAGCTTTCAGCTTGCATAGGTAAGCTTCGTTTAATCTCTGTACGGAAAGCTGTTAGCGTAGCGTGGGCCTATGGGCAATGGGCAATGGGCTTTTCCCCAAACTTTCAATTCTGTAAAATCTCGAACTATTAAATTCTCACGAAAGAGGTTTATTTTAAGCTCACGGCTGACAGCTGACGGCTGAATGCTTACCTCGGTGGGATTAGTTGACTGAAAACTAGCCTAAATATAAGTAACGAGGCGATTGGTGCATGAATCGCCTCTAGCCAAGATTCAACAAATACACTATCTAAAACAAGTGTGAATTTTTTGTGACTGAAGTTCCCCCGTTCATTTGTACTACTATACTAGTTAAAAGCTCTCCCCATAAGGGATATAGCGATTGAGCCCAAAAATTGTGTACCCATGTTGGTTCTTGAAGTATGTCTGCAATTGGAATATAATCCAACTATAGGCACTGGTCGCATTTTTATTTGAGAACCAAATCGCTTCTTGATGCAATAGCGAGTGGGGGAAACCACGCCAGTTGCTCATGGGGGAGACCCCCAAGACCGCACTGGCTCCCCAAGACCGTAATGGTGCGCTTTCCGTAGGCGAATTAAATTCGCCACGGGTCGCACCTCTGCATCGCTCAAACGCCCTTCAGATAAACGTTGTGAGCATTCTCAATAAGACTGTACCCAGTAGCAATAAGTACCGACAAGCCTAGGAACGCCACAGAGCTTGGGATTGAGGTTTCGAGTAGTTCAAACTTTGGGGGAACTTCAGTTGTGATATGTAGGATTTGGGATTTTAGGGAATCGGGAATTGGGAATCGGGAATCGGGAATTGGGAATTGGGAAAAAATCTTGTTTACCTGATTACTATGAGAACCGATAATTACCCTTAATAAAAATCTCCCCATCTCCCCGCTCCCAGCGCTATTAGCTGATCGGTGGTACCGTCAACCCCTTAAGGGCCACCCCTTCTGCTGATGGCGTTAATCCCTTACTTTGAATTAAAACCCCAAAGCCACCCAATCCGGTTGGATCGATCAACTGGTGTAACCGTTGGCGACGCTGCATAATCTTGATCACATCCTGTGCTGTTGCGTTCGCATTTCCCCCTTCTCTAGGCTCAGAAAGAGCAGCTATGCGATCGCCTAATCCCAATGCCATTAGAAACAACCCTTGCTTGGTCAAACCTACCTTACCCAAACCACATAACTCTCCTTGTTGCTCTAGGGCAGTAAAATCCACATGAGCCGTAATGTCTTGTTCGCCGATATAACTATAGGGGTTATTGTGGTGCCGGTGGCGATAATAACACTGTAATGTTCCCTGATCACGGGCTGGCAAATAATACTTTTGGGCTGGATAGCCATAATCAATCGTTAGGACAAATCCCTGGTTTAACCGTTTCGCAACAGTTTTAATCCAATCCAGTGCAGCGAGATTCACCTCACAGCGATAGCCCTCTGGATAGGAACCAGAGAACAAATCAATACCTACCAAATCAAAATACTCTCTCAGTTGGGGTGTAGAAGGGGTATCTAAAACTTCTACAAACTTAATGTCATCGTCATCCTGATCAACAGTTGCGATATAAATTTCTTTGAGATCTCCTGCTTGCAGCACAACTTGATGTACCGGTAATGCATCAACCAATTCGTTAGAGAAACAGCAACCAGTCAGGGAATTGTCTTGTATTTCTTCCCAAGAACACCACCGTACAGGTAACGAGGGCTGGTGATTGTCGAGTCTGGGTAGGTTTAGTTTCAACAACAGCTGCTTCTGTTGAGCAATCATTGCTGTTGCCTTTTCCACAATGATGTAATTTACCGCACCATAGCAATCTGGGTAGTGCTGGTGCAAGTAAACTAGAACATCTGCTGCTAGGAGGCCCTGTCCCGCTCCCACTTCCATCAGGGTAAAGGGATTAGGTTGTCCGAGGATATCCCACATTTGGGCAAACTGTTCAGCAAGTAATTCCCCGAAGTCTTTTCCTAAGTGAGGTGAGGTGAAAAAGTCTCCTGATGAACCAATGTTAACTGCACCAGAAGCGTAGTAACCTAGCTGTGGATGGTATAGTGCTAAGTCCATGTACTGGGCAAAGGTAATTCCCTGGTTAGGTGCTGTAGCAATGTGATTAGCAATTACCTTGGATAGAGGTTGAGTAGATGGAAGGTTTGAATTCAAGAAATTAGTCATTAGACTTCTTGCAGAAGGTAAGCATTCAGCAGTCAGCAGTCAGCAGTCAGCAGTCAGCAGTCAGCTTTGTGGCACAGGCTTTGGCCTTGGCCTTTTGGCCTTTTGGCCACGCTACGCGAACGGCCACGCGTGCGCGTTTGGCCACGCTGTGCGAACGACGCTGGGAGGTAACTCAGCATTATTCGAATGCTGACCTGTTGTCTTGATGCAAAGCGCGAGTGGGGGAAACCCCCGCAGGTCGGCGCTGCATCGCTTATTCAAAAGCTGTTCGCGTAGCGTGCGCGTAGCGCATTAGCACCTCAAGTAGCGTGCGCATAGGCTGATAGCTGATAGCTGATAGCTGATAGCTGATAGCTGATAGCTGATAGCTGATAGCTGATAGCTGATAGCTGATAGCTGATAGCTTACGTCAATTTTATTCTCCCTACTCCCTTTTCTATAGCTTACGTAGACACTTTTTTATTAGCCGTGAATACGCCATTGGGTTGAGTAATCACTGCTTGAGTCACAACCCCACCATTATCGGTAGTGAAGTTAATACTATATCCTGCTGGGGAATCCTTAAAATTAAATTCGGTTCCTTGGTAACGAACTAACTCTATCTCTGGCTGACCAGCTAATGACACAAATAGTTTATTATCTTTGATAAAGATAGTCATAGATTGACCAGAAATGTCATATTCACCCACAAATTTTTCCATAAAACTAGTGGTTAAAATGCTTTGGTCAGGGATTCGTTCAAATACAATATCCTTCACCTTCGGTTCTAGAGGTATGGACAGTCTCTGAATAATTCCTTTGGGGTCATTAAAGAATGATAATAGTTGAAAATTATCAGAACCCTCTGATAGTAATTCAAAACTATCATAGTGGTAGTGCTTTAGTTCCGCAACGATGGAATTATAAGTTGCCGTTAACTGCTGATCTTTGAGCGCAATGGAAACTATTCCGTATCCGGGATGCTCAAAATCTCCTGTGTAATCTTCTAGGGGATGTGATGGTTGAGTGCCAGTTTTAGGCTGTGGTTTGGTGTTCTGTTTGCCTTGTTCAGCCGCTTGTTTAGCTTCCTCAACCTTACTCTTCTGCCTTTCATTCCAAGGAACTTCGTCGAGACCAAGCAAGCGATCGCAAATGTGATAAGTTATAATATCTGGCAATGGGGTTCCTTGGAGATTGGTGAGAACTACCACACCAATTTTATCTTGAGGCATCAACGTTGTCAGGGCAGAAAATCCGTCAATACCACCCCCATGCTGGACGTGATTATGACCTCGGTAGGCAGTGAGAAACCATCCTAATCCATAAGAGTAATGCCAGAATTCCGGATACTCAAGGGATGACGGCTTCACGATTTGTGGTGTATACATCTCAGTCAGAATACCAGGGTTGATAATCTGCTTATCCTCATAGTTTCCCTGGTTTTGATGGAGTAGAAGCCACTTCGCCATATCAGTAACATTGGAATTAATAGAGCCAGCAGGACCAATAGTGTCGATATTGCGAAATGGGATGGCTTTAACTACGTCATCTTTCTCTCGATAAGGAAGGGAAAAATCCTCAGTCTCCTGGGATTTGACAACGGAAAAATTGCTGTCTGCCATCGACAAAGGATTAAAAATTTCCTGCTGAACAAATTCTTCCCAGCTGCTCTCGGCAATTTGACCGACTAAGTAGCCAGCGGTCATGTACATCAAATTTTGATACTGATAGACACTCCGCAATTCATGATTAGGTTCGAGATACTGTAAGCGCTCAACTATTTCTTTACGAGTGAAAGGACTGTTATACCACATGAAACCGTGACGGGGTAAGCCAGAACGATGAGTGACCAGGTCACGGAGAGTCATGTGTTCACTAGCATAGGCATCGTATAGTTTAAACGTGGGCAGATAATGTCGAACTGGTTTATCCCAATCTAATTTTCCTCGCTCAGCCAAGATGCCCATAGCCATTGTGGTAAAGGCTTTAGTGCAAGACCCAATCGCAAATAGGGTTTTAGAGGTTACTTTTAAGCCTTTTTCTACATCCCTAAAACCAAAGCCTTCACAAAAGATGATTTCGCTATCGTGAACAATAGCGACTGCCAGCCCTGGGACTTTCCACTCTTCCATTCTCTGGTTAATAAAATCACTAAGACCTTCCATTAGTTGCTCTCCATTCATGTGAATTTCAGAAGTTTCGACGTAAGCATTCAGCCGTCAGCCGTCAGCCGTCAGCCTTGGCCACGCTACGGGAATGGCTGAAAGCTGTTCGGTGTAGCGTGCGCGTAGCGCATAAGCTTACGTTTCGACGCCAGTTGCTGATCTGACTCCCCACGCTTACCACACTTACCACGCTTACCATGCTTGCCACACTCCTGCCACACTTCCTATACTCTTCCTTGTCCTGTTTATTGATAATCACTTAATTTCCCCATGGCAAATTAAGTGAAGCGGGTCACCATTGGCGGTAAAATCAGATAAGATAGGTATATCTACTAGAGAAAAATTACTTATGGCTAGTGGTAAATCCCAGAATCATGCAACTCTGTCTTACCGCGAATTGCAAATCATCGAACATGTAGCGGCTGGTTTAACCAATCTCGAAATCGCCCAGGAGCTGGCAATCAGTAAGCGCACTGTTGATAATCATATCAGTAACATTCTGACCAAAACTTCCACTGATAACCGGGTGGGTTTGGTTCGTTGGGCCTTAAAGTGGGGCAAAGTTTGCTTGAATGATGTCAATTGCTGTCCTTTACCAGCCCCTGGTCAAACTCAGTGATACCACTGACTTATCCAGTCCCGGAGATTATTGAAATTACTGATAGTTTTCAGAGTCGGCTTGAAGCTAGGATTAGGCAATTTTGCTCAGGTTGCTTTGCTCAGGTTGCTTTGCTGAAGCCACCAAGCACCTCAGTGGCACTGGCAACCCCCCAGCTAAACACCAAGAAACCCATGATTATCTAAGTCCCACTGGCATAATTAGTTTAGTTGTCCAGAGTGACTTCTAGGCTTTTGGCTGACTGCTGATAACTCAAAGCTGATAACTCAAAGCTGACAACTCAAAGCTGACAACTCAAAGCTGACAACTCAAAGTTGACCGCTCAAATTATATCTTAAGTATATCTTAAGATATTTTTAGCATCTTTAGCGATCGCAGGCAATCTTTCTCTAGGATGTCCCATACCTGTTTAGGGGTTAGGGTAGATATCTACGATATATCGACCGCTATTCCTTTCGTTCTACCACTACTTTCAATCGAGCCGCCAATGCCCCGATCGCTCCCAGGGGGAGTAACCAAGGAGCCCAGAAAATAGCAGTAAATCCTCCTAATACGCCAAAAGTTAGCGGAATCTCCAACAAAATCCGATCCTGGTCATTTTTGATCATAATTCGGCGAATATTCCCCTGATTAATTAGGTCTTTAACTTTGTCAATCAGGTCATTACCACTAATACTGAATTCTTCGACACTGACCTTTGGCTGAACATCTGTCTCTACCGAATTGGAGTGATTGTTTATTTGTTGATCAGTTGGTTCATTCATGGTAAGCTGCTAAGGCACCGGCTTGGTAATTATGGTCATTACTTTTCTACAGTAGCTCAAAAATAATTGTTAATGTTGATACAAAATCCTATGGGACTGGTGGTAAGGGATTTTGGGTTTTATAATAAATAGTCGAGATGTTCGTTCTATAATTGCTTGACACCGCTGTGACTAAAACCCCCCTACCCCTTAGTATCGGTGACCATAGGGATCACCACACCCAACAACCGGACGCTTTGGGACGTTTTGGGAAATTTGGTGGTAAATATGTTCCAGAAACCCTGATGCCTGCTCTGAGTGAACTAGAGCAGTCTTTTGAGCAATACCGTAATGACCCGGATTTCCAACAGGAACTACAACAACTACTGCGAGACTATGTGGGACGTCCTAGTCCTCTGTATTTTGCTGAACGTCTGAGTAACTACTATACCAAATCTGATGGTAGTGGACCACGAATTTATCTAAAACGGGAAGATTTAAATCACACCGGTGCTCACAAAATTAATAATGCTCTGGCTCAAGTATTGCTAGCCAAGCGCATGGGTAAGGGGCGCATCATTGCTGAAACGGGAGCGGGTCAGCATGGTGTGGCTACCGCAACAGTATGTGCTCGATTTGGTCTCGAATGCGTCATTTATATGGGCGTTCAGGACATGGAACGGCAATCCCTGAATGTGTTTCGGATGCGGCTACTGGGAGCAACGGTGCAACCGGTATCGGCTGGAACCGGTACTCTCAAGGATGCGACCTCGGAAGCGATTCGAGACTGGGTGACAAATGTCGAAACCACTCACTATATCCTTGGGTCAGTGGCAGGTCCTCATCCTTACCCAAAAATGGTACGGGATTTCCATGCTGTGATTGGCCAGGAAACTCGCGCTCAATGTTTGGAAAAGTGGGGCGGTTTGCCGGATATATTGTTAGCTTGTGTGGGAGGTGGCTCCAATGCCATGGGCCTGTTCCATGAGTTTGTTAATGAACCCACTGTGCGGTTGATTGGCGTGGAAGCAGCAGGCGCTGGTGTGGATTCTGCTAAACATGCGGCTACCCTCACTCTTGGACGACCAGGAGTGTTGCACGGGGCAATGAGTTATTTGCTCCAAGATCATGATGGTCAGGTGCTCGAAGCTCACTCGATTAGTGCTGGATTGGACTATCCTGGTGTCGGTCCAGAGCATAGCTATTTGAAAGATAGTAGTCGGGCAGAGTATTATAGTGTTACAGACCAAGAAGCGGTGGCTGCGTTTCAACGGTTGTCTGAGCTGGAGGGAATTATACCGGCACTGGAAACATCTCATGCGATCGCATATCTCGAAACTCTGTGTCCCCAACTCAGTGGTAATCCCCAGATCGTGATTAACTGTTCCGGTCGGGGTGATAAGGATGTGCAAACTGTTGCTAAATTTATGTCAGCTCAGACCTCGAAAGATTAAAAAAATAAAAAATAAGTAGGACATGTGGACTGTCAAGGGTAAATTGTAAACTACGATACAGTAATTCCCAGAAATTAGAAATTCCCAGAAATTAGAGCCCAGGGTTTAGCCAGCCTGCTCATGCCAAAAGCATTGCTCAAGATTAGTTTGGGAATGCTTATCTTTACTGTGGAATTAACTCAAGTTTTGATCAAGGGTCCTTAACTCTAGTAACCACTGTGATTTAGTTGCTAGTTATGGTGCTATAACATCGCTTTAAAGCGATAACTAACACTACCGCTAGTGGTTAGTATCAGTGGTGACTGTCATCTTCACGAATAACTGTGCCTTTTCCGTTCTCCTCATGGGAACAGAAACGGTACCCCATAGGAGCATCGAATCAACCAAATCCTGGGAGTTCTCCCTAAGAATATTATCCCATCAAAACTATCGCATCAAACACTATCCCATCCAACAAACTTCTAGAACCTACAACCTATAACCTTTGAACCAATGACCAACACAACTGTAATTGAAGAATTGAAGGATTTTCAAGTTTGCGATCGCGATTTACCCGAATCTATATGCCAAGAGTATCTAAGGGCAGATTCCCTCGCCGTGGATACCGAAACCATGGGACTGATTTACCAACGCGATCGCTTATGTCTTGTACAGCTGTGTGATCCACTCGGACGAGTCACCTTTGTCCGCATTGACAAAGGACAAACAGAAGCACCCCGATTAAAACAGTTGTTAGAAGCGACTAATGTGCTCAAAGTATTTCACTTTGCTCGGTTTGATGTCGCTATGCTCAGGCAAAATCTCGGTATTGAAGTCAATCCTGTATTCTGCACCAAGATTGCTAGTAAGTTAGCCCGCACCTATACTAGTAGCCATGGTCTCAAAGAATTGGTCAAAGAGCTAGAACGGATAGATTTGGATAAAAGTGCTCAGAGTTCTGACTGGGGTAATGTCGCTAACCTGTCCGATGAGCAGTTGGAATACGCTGCTAATGATGTACGCTACTTGTTGAATGTGCGGCAAAAACTGATCAATATGCTGCAACGGGAAGACCGTTGGGAATTAGCTCAACAGTGCTTTGAGGCGTTACCGACTATGGTATCTCTCGATTTGTTGCACTATCGAGATGTATTTGAACATTGAAGAATCAGAGACTGGTAAGTAAAGTTTAACAAACAGTTTCCAAGCTCCAAAATCCAACTTAAACTAGTAGAGGAGGGGTGTTACCCATAGCCCCTCCAGGAGATACCAGTGAAACGTATGTTTAGTTGGAAACGTGCCCAAATCCCCTTGTGTTTGGGTGCTTTTTTGATATCAGTACTGATTAGCCTATTAACCATAGCACCTAGTCAAGCACAATCTCAGGCATCTAAAACCTTGCCACCATTGAAGATTACCCAAGGATGGCACTATCTCTGGGGTGATGTTTCTATGAATAACCTCCGTCATGCCAAGCTTTGTACTAAGGTCGAGATTGCCAAGGGCGAGCCTTGCTGGAAAGAATTTACGTTTCCAAAAAGATTATGGAAGTCACCGGCAGATCAACAGCAAAACAATGTTTGGTTAAAGGTTAAGTTACCAGACGGTAAATGGCAATCTCCCACTCTTTATCTCGGAGCAGTTCCGAATATACTAGAAGCTTATTTAGATCAGGAACTGATTTATACCCGATTATCCCCTAACTCATTGCCTCCAGCTAATGGTGACGGGTATCAATGGCCAATTGTTCCTATTGATTCAAATTTTTATGGAAAATCATTGTTCATTAATGTTTACGTAGGGACTGAGCAGTCTATTTATATCGGATTTTTCGACCGGATAGTTATTGGTTCTAAATTTAACGTAATTCGGTGTTTATTCAAAGACGAAATCAGCACCGTTTTAGGATGTATTTTTATTTTAATTGGGCTGTGGTTTAGTTTAACCTGTTTATTCCGGTCTCAAGACAAACGATTGATTCTAGCCTTTGCATTATTAGCTATAGCTGGAGGCATTTACAACCTTAGCCAATCAACCATTATTCCCTTATTATTTAAGGATTCACTGAATTGGGAGCATATTCGATATACGGCTTTTTGTTTTCTTCCTATTCTCACTCTTATTGGTTTTGAAGAAATATTTGGCTCAGGCTACTTTTCCATCATCCAGCGGTTATGGCAAATTCACCTAATTTATTCGGTCATTTCTTTAGGATTAATTGTTATCTACAAAAGTTCCTGGTTGTATGAGATATCTATTGATCACTACTTGCTCCTGGGTAGTACAATAATTTTATTGCTCCATGCGATTCCTATAGCTATCACTCAGAAAAACTATTATGCTAAACTATTTAGTTTCGGATTATCTATCCTGGCTATAGGAGGAATGCATGATATTTTAGTTTATCGCTTTGAACCGGAAAATTGGTATCAACGATTGTATCCTTGGGGAATGTTGCTGTTTATCCTATCCTTAGCATTAATTTTAGAACGACGATTTGCTGAAACCAGGCAACTGCTACAGGAGTATAACCAGAAGCTAGAAACTAAGAATGCTGCTCTTCAGGAAATGGATCAGCTCAAAAATGAATTCTTAGCCAATACATCCCATGAACTTAAAACACCTCTGAATGGCATTATCGGCATTGCTGAATCCCTGATTGATGGAGCAACAGGTAAGTTATCCCAGTCAACAGCATCTAATCTTTCTCTGATTGTCTCTAGTGGCAAACGGTTAACTCAGCTTGTTAACGATTTACTGGATTTTTCTGCCCTCAAGCATAAACAAATCAACCTGAGAATTAAGCCAGTGGGGATGCGAGAAATAACAGAAGTTGTTTTATTGCTATCCCGTCCCCTTGTGGTTAATAAAAACCTACAACTGATTAATCAAGTTTCCTCATCGATTCCCCCAGTCGATGCTGATGAAAACAGACTCCAACAGATTCTCTATAATTTAGTGGGTAATGCCATTAAATTTACTGAATGTGGTACGATTAAAGTGTCAGCAGAGGTGGTAAATTCTTATCTAAAAATTACCGTTTCTGATACAGGTATTGGTATACCACCTGATAAATTAGACCGAATTTTTGAAGCTTTTGAACAAGGGGATGGCTCCATTAATAGGAAATATGGAGGAGTGGGGTTAGGTTTAGCGGTTACTAAAAAACTGGTGCAGCTCCACGGCGGAGATATTGATGTGGAGTCTACCCCAAACCTTGGCTCACAGTTTAGTTTCACCCTACCGATATCAACAGGTAAAGTAGAGAGGAAACAGCAAGAGGAAGTTTCCCAGGTTCAGAATTATTTGGCGATGGCAAATGACTCTGAACCCCTGATATCTGATCACCTGATGTCTAATCACCTGATATCTGATCACCTGATATCTGATCACCTGATATCTGATCAGAACCTATCATCACCAACCGTCGAAGCATTTAACATCTTGATTGTAGATGATGAACCAGTAAATCTTCAGGTTTTGGTCAACCATCTTTCTCTGCACAACTATAATATTATTCAAGCAGTTAATGGCCTAGATGCATTCACAAAAATTTGCCAAGGATGCAGACCAGACTTGATTTTACTGGATATTATGATGCCGAAAATGACCGGCTATGAGTTCTGCAAAAAAATCCGTGATAAATTTCTACCGAATGAACTACCCGTAGTATTGTTAACTGCTAAAAATCAGATCTCAGATTTGGTAGCAGGATTTGCAGCAGGAGCGAATGATTATTTAACTAAGCCCATATCCAAGAATGAATTGCTAGCAAGAATTAAGACCCATCTTCAGTTAGCCAAAATTAATGTAGCTTATGGACGCTTTGTGCCTCGGGAGTTTCTGCAATTTTTAGAAAGGGAAAGTATTCTTGATGTCCAATTAGGGGACTATGTCCAAAAAGAGATGACGGTACTTTTTTCGGATATTCGCTCCTTTACTAGTTTATCAGAGAGGATGTCACCGCAAGACAATTTTAATTTTATCAATGACTATTTAAGTCGAGTCAGTCCAGTGATTCGTAATTATAACGGCTTCATTGATAAATATATTGGTGATGCGGTGATGGCGTTGTTTCCCGAAAAGGCTGATCATGCCCTAAAGGCAGCCATTGAGATGCAAAAGCAAGTTTATAGTTATAACTCCCATCGGAACAATAGTGGTTATGAACCGATTGCGATTGGTATTGGTTTGCACAAGGGGAGTTTAATTTTAGGTACAGTGGGGGAATCTGAACGGATGGATACAACCGTGATTGCTGATACTGTAAATTTGGCCTCCCGTTTGGAAAGTTTAACCAAGATTTATGGAGCAGAGATTTTGATTAGTAAACCCACCTTGACTGATCTGGATAATCGAGACAGTTATCATTATCGGCGTCTAGGGCGAGTCAATGTGAAGGGTAAAAGTCAACCAGTGGAAATCTTTGAAGTGTATGATGCTAATCCTGAGGATTTGATTGCTTTCAAGTCCGACACGACTCCTCGGTTTGAGGAAGCAGTTTCCTATTATGTAGAAGAAGACTTTGCTCAGGCGCAACAGATTTTTGAGGAACTTTTACAGAGTAATCACCAAGACCGGGTGGTTGAACTTTATATTGAACGGTGTGCTAAAGCCCGGGAGTATGGGGTTTCGGAATTGGATATTGTGATTACTTGAATTGGTTATTAAGGGAATAGGGAATAGGGAGTCGGGAGTCGGGAGTCGGGAGTCGGGAGTCGGGAGTCGGGAGTCGGGAGTCGGGAGTCGGGAGTCGGGGGAGAGATGTAGGGTGGGCAGTGCATCAGACAGGAACTTCCAGGACAACTATTCCCTGGTAAATCTCGGCAGATACTAGCAAAAGCTATAAGTGTATCCATCTTTTCGGTATATTGCCGATATATCTTGAGGTTTGCAACTTTTGTAGCCCTTGGTTCCTAACGGGGTAAATCCAAAGCTTCCTTTGCTTCTAGGGGTGACTTTACCTATTCCTAGTTTTTGATGCTTGGCTATGTCCCCAGTAACAAGCGCCTTTGATTGGTTTTAATGGATTGTGTCTGATGGGGTAACCGTATTTGTTAAGTGCTGCTTTCTGTCTCCCTCCGGGTCCCTTGCAAGTGACTAACAGCGGCTGAGAGGTTCTCAACACTAAGGTCTCAATATCCCCAACACAAGCGGCATCAATCCAGTGCTGCTTAGGTAGTTCTAATCTAGTCCGGTTGTATTTGGTTTGCGCTCCCGTTCCGGTGACCACAACCTTGATTAATTGAAGTACCTTAACTAACTTGTTCCGAGTTGCATTTACTGCTGTTGCATCTTTTAATGGCTGCTTAGCTTTAGATTTGATTTTTTGCAGTAGACTTGGCTTCTTTTTTAAGAAGTCTTCTATAGGCTTGTTACCTTTGCGTTGATTACACTTTTCACAAGCCAAACAAAGATTACTTACGCGTTCGCGTAGCGTCGGCAAAGCCGAATCGCTTCCACCAAGTGACCTTGGGTGAATGTGTTCGATTTGCAATGGAACGGATTGCTTACCACAGTAAGTGCATTCTCTTCCCCATTTTTCAAGTAAGTACTCTCTAACCTCATATCCGGCTAACTCTCCTTGCTGGTACTGAATGCCACTGATTTCAGGATTTTGCATTTTTTGGGTGTCAAACTTAACCCTTTCGACCCAAATCTCATTGACTGGGCAGAATTTAATCAATCGTTTTACCCAAGTCTGAATAGTCAAAATTCTGTGTTCTAGACTAGGTGGAAGCCATCCCTCTGGACGCTTACGGTTAAGGAATATGGGTTTCCTGTAGCGGGTGTTGCGGTTACGTCTCCCACGCCTTACAGCGCCTCTAGACTCTAGTTTTTTCTTAATTAATCCTCCTCTGTGCTCTAATTCCATTCCCCAAATAACTTGGTTGTTTTGGACTAGGGCAAATCCAGTTACCTTACTACCAGGGTCAATCTTTATTTGACAAGGTGAGATGCTTGGATTATTGTTCGCGCAGCGTCGGCTTTGCCGAATCGCAGTCTTTAAGATGATTGTGAACGGGTACATCCTAAAAACGGCAGCCTTACCTTTGTTTAATAACCGGCGAGCTTTCTTTGGTGGAATAGGGTTTAATGGTTGCTTGTTTGTGTCAATAACGAATACGTAATTCTGCATGATTAGTGCAACTCAATTCGGTAATGTGTTCCTCGACAATGTTGAAATGGCTTGTTAGGCTAATCACACATTTTGCCTTTGTCTTAATGATTAGCGACAGAGCCAAGAGCTGGAGTTCACTCTTGGGTGTCATAACCAAACCAACGTAGAAAACTAAGTCTGCATCCTAGCTGGCGATTTCCAGGAGTTACCGGGAATTGCCTAGGCTTTGACTAGGAGATTGATGTGCTTACCATCGGGTTGCTAGGCACTGCCCACCAAGGATTAATCACTGTTAATAACCGATACTTTTTAGCTACCAAAACCTACCAAAGGCAAATTCTGGCTCGCCAATGCCAGATGCAATAGCATCCAGGGGGTATCTCCGCGCTTCTCTGACGGAATATCCCGCGAGCGCCATAAAAATGTCAAAAAAGTCTAACACCGGGATAGAGAGCGCAACTACTAAACCCTTGGTTTTCGGCTTTAATTTAAGTTACATAATAATCCCTGTCGGTGTTACCCTAATTTAAGTTTAACAAATAATCAGAGTTTTTGGTAGACTCTGCGACATTTTCTCTAGCTGTTTACTAACCTTCAACTTACTAACCTTAAACCTTCAACTTACTAACCTTGGCCAAAAGGCCACGCGATCGCTGAAAGCGGGACGCGCGTCCATCGCGTTCAACTTTCAACCTCATAACCTTGGCCAAAAGGCCACGCTACGCGAACAACTTACTAACCTTGGCCAAAAGGCCACGCTACGCGAACAACTTACTAACCTTCAACCTGATAACTTTCAACCTGATAACCCCAAAAAAACTAGCCGCAGAAATCATTTCCACGGCTAGGAATTTTTACTTATGTCTCAACGTTGTAAACCCATCCAGATGTGATCCGATGTGATTAGACCGTAAGCTATCAGCTATCAGCTATCAGCTATCAGCTATCAGCTATCAGCTATCAGTTTATGCGCTACACGAACAGTTTTCAGCTATTAGCTATAAGCCAAAGGCCAAACGCTGACCACTGACCACTGACCACTGACCGCTGACCACTGACCGCTGACCGCTGACATCAGACCTGATGCTTTGGCCAGGGGGCAAAGCCCCCTGAAATTTAAGCCCTTAATCCAGAATTAAATACTTCGTCATTACCGTGATGAATTCGCCAGGAATGTCAGTCGGCTGAAGGGGGCTCCACTCGTCAATTTGGGCGTAACCCCGTGCATAAAGGGTATGCATGGTGTTGGTTATTGCCCGGCGGGAGCCTTTCAAAATGTGCTTAATGGGGTATTTTTTTGGGGAAGGTTCCTGAGGAGTATTACTAGGAGTAATCTCATCAGGATTGTTTTCTGGGTTAGGGCGGAAGTTGTCAGACATAGTAAAAAAAACGTTTTAAGGATTACAAATATAATCATAACGATTATAAATTAACTTGTCAAGGGTTTTTAGATTTTTTTTTGAGAAGGGTAATTGAAAGAAAATGTACGGATTAAGGAATGCGATCGCGTTTTTTTAAAGGCAACAGGCAACAGGGAACAGGGAACAGGGAAAATCGTAAATATTAGTTAGCGTTCCCGTAGCGTTACCATAGGTCAATCGCATAGATATATTTCAGAGAATACCATTTTTTGGGGAGTAATTTTATCGATAGCGCTGGTAATATTAAATCGGTAAAGTAATAAATTGTGATATTTTTTTTCCCTACTCCCTGCTTCCTACTCCCTGCTCCCTGCTCCCTGTTCCCTACTCTCTACTCCCTGCTCCCTATATTTTCCTGTGTTAGAATAAGTCCAGATTGGGTTTGATGCATCTACATAGATTAAATACTATTTAGTTAAATAAAATATATTCGGTGAGTTATTCAACGGAATTAAACCAAACCTCAGATCACAGGGAGGTGATCTTTAGGTGGTTACATCTGACTGACCTCCATTTGGGTATGGATGGCTTAGAGAATCTCTGGCCAAATGTTGAGGAAATTTTCTTCAATGATTTAGAGTACCTTTGTGAACAGGTCGGCCCTTTGGATTTGGTAATGTTTACTGGGGATATCACCCAGGGCGGCAGTGAATCAGAATTCCAACAGGTAGACAAACTGTTAACTAGTAAGCATTCAGCTATCAGCCAAAGGCCTTTGGCCACGCTTTCGGCAAAGCCGACGCTTCGCGAACGCGAACAGCTATCAGCCAAAGGCCTTTGGCCACTGGGCATAGCCCACGCTACTTGATGTGCTTATGGGCTATGGGCAAGCTACACCGAACAGCTTTTGAATAAGCGATGCAGCTTCGGAACAGGGGAGGCAGTGCCGACCTGCGGGGGTTCCCACGGGGCAAACAGCGGTGCGGACGCAGGTTCCGCACACAGACCCATGCGCCACTCGCGGTCTGCCGTGGTTTCCCCCACTCGCGCTTTGCATCAAGAAAACAGGTAAGTATTCGTTTAATCTGTGTTACGGAAAGCACCTCAAGTAGCGTGAGCTTTTAGCTCACGGCTGACCGCTGACGGCTGAATGCTTACGCTCATTATTGTTACTGTACTTCTTAGTTATACAAACCGCCGTAAATTAAATTAACTTAATTTTTATTCATAAAAATTAAGTTAATGGTACTATAAATGAAATCTAGATTCAATTAGATATTATATAAATGTGTTGGTCATCTATCAAACACGGTGTGCCACACGGAAACAGGATTCAATATCTAAATACTGGCGGAGATTTGACCTCTACTGTGCTTCGTGTAAACCTGTCATAGCAAGTCGAATCCTTGAGCCAAAAATCCCCGTTTTTTGAGAGCGGGGAGTATCAAAGTACGATTGCCGTACTGTATTTATCGTGTCAATCATATGACAGGAGTGCAAGTTAAATGTTTTCTCTAGGTTCAACAACTCCAGTCGGGGACTTTCGAGTCGATACTAATTACTTAGTTACCGATGTAAATGGTGATGGTCAGTCTGATCTAGTCGAGCTTTGGAATGATACAGATAGTTTCTTTGCTGCGACTTGGATTAGTAATGGTCAAGGTGGATTTAACTTCGGCGGTAATACCAGAGTAGGGGACTTTCGAGTCGATACTAATTACTTAGTCACCGATGTAAATGGCGATGGTGATTCTGATCTAGTCGAGCTTTGGAATGATACAGATAGTTTCTTTGCTGCGACTTGGATTAGTGATGGTCAGGGTGATTTTGACTTCGGCGGTAATACCAGAGTAGGGGACTTTCGAGTCGATACTAATTACTTAGTTACCGATGTAAATGGCGATGGTGAGTCTGATCTAGTCGAGCTTTGGAATGATACAGATAGTTTCTTTGCTGCGACTTGGATTAGTGATGGTCAGGGTGATTTTGACTTCGGCGGTAATACCAGAGTAGGGGACTTTCGAGTCGATACTAATTACTTAGTTACCGATGTAAATGGCGATGGTGAGTCTGATCTAGTCGAGCTTTGGAATGATACAGATAGTTTCTTTGCTGCGACTTGGATTAGTGATGGTCAGGGTGATTTTGACTTCGGCGGTAATACCAGAGTAGGGGACTTTCGAGTCGATACTGATTACTTAGTCACCGATGTAAATGGTGATGGTCAGTCTGATCTAGTCGAACTTTGGAATAATACAGATAATTTCTTTGCTGCGACTTGGATTAGTGATGGTCTGGGTGGATTTAGCTTCGGCAGTAATACACAAGTAGGAGACTTCCGAGTCGATACTGATTACTTAGTTACCGATTTAAATGGTGATGCTCAGTCTGATCTAGTTGAACTTTGGAATGATACAGATAAGTTCTTTGCTACTAGTTGGTTAAGCTAAGTTAGTAGGTACTGCCCACCGAGGATTAATAACAATAGTAGTTCACGTAGGGTGGGCAGTGCACCAGACAGATCAAATCAGCCAGCCAATCAAGTTACTAGACACTGCCCACCTAAGATTAATCAAAATAGTAAGCTAACGTAGGGTGGGCAGTGGTTGAGACAAATCAGATCAGCAAACCAATCAAGTTAGTAAACACTGCCCACCTAGGATTAATCCCAATAGAACAGTAAACAAATCTACGGTGGGCAAACAACATTTACTGTAAGCATTTAGCTAATGCGCTACGCGCACGCTACGCGAAAAGCAGTCAGCCGTCAGCTAATTAACGGGAGGTAGTAAAAAAGCTGCAGTATGCTCCTACGGCTGCTTGAAAATTCCTGCTCCTTTTACTAATCCGACCCCCTGGAGTTCTCTCGCCTGATAGCTGATAGCTAATAGCTGATAGCTGATGGCTTAAAAAACAAACGATAAAACTAAATACTACTCCCGACTCCCTACTCCCTACTCCCTACCCTAATGCTATAATACTAAAAAGCCAAAGGAGTAAAAGAGGCGAAACCGATGACTCAATTAGAAATTGGTCAAGAAAACGTACCGCCCGAAGAAGACGAAGCTACTCGTGAAATTGCCCAAATCAGTGAACGACTTATTGACAAACATCCTCCTGTAAAACGGGGAGAACATCCCAAAGCTCATGGTTGTGTTAGAGGAGAATTTATCATTGACCCTAACCTCCCTAAGGATGACAAGATTAGAGTTGGTATTTTTAAAGAACCAGGTAAGCGTTTCCCCGCTTGTATTCGCTTCTCAAATTTCAGTGAGCAGAAGGATACCAGAGGTGATGCCCATGGTATGGCGGTTAAACTGATGGGTGTACCAGGAGACAAAGTCTTGGAGGATGAAAAATATGAGGAAACCCAAGACTTTTTGCTAATAGACCACCCGCTTTTCGTAGTTCGCAATGCCAAAGACTACATTGAGTTTTTTGCAGAAATTGAACGTTCCGGAAGCCGGAACCCCTTAAAGTTTTTCATAACTGGACTTAATCCATTTAAATGGCGCTGGCGTGAGATCCAGATCGGACTAGGGATTCGGTTGTCCAAGATTCGCAGTCCATTAGAATCTCAATATTGGAGTACAACCCCATACAAATATGGGTCAGGAGCGATTAAATTTTCCCTGAAGCCTTCTCCTGATAATATCTCAACTAGTTCTAAGTCGATTCCTAAAACAGAAAACTATCTCCGCGACGCAATCCGGGAACATCTTAACAATAAAGAAGCTTGCTTTGATTTCTTAATTCAGTTTCAGACCGATGCCGATAAGATGCCAATTGAAGACCCCACCATCGATTGGAAGTCACCCTATCAAAAAGTAGCTACTCTCAAGATTCCTGCTCAGACCTTTGAATCTCCTGAACAAATCAAATTCTGTGAAGATTTGTCCTACACCCCATGGCATTCTCTACCAGAGCATAGACCTTTAGGGGGAATCAACCGTCCTCGCAAGCAGGTTTACGAGTTAATTTCTCGGCTACGAAACAAACTGAATAATGTCCCCCATAAAGAACCGACAACAGAAGAATTTTTCTCGATTTTTCCCCTAGATGTCTTGCCGAAGTAGGGAGCAGGGAGTCGGGAGTCGGGAGTCGGGAGTCGGGAGTCGGGAGTCGGGAAAGATAGAGAAGTGTGGGAAGTGTGGGGAGCAACTGGCTTTGAAATCCCCAAGACCTCACTACATCGCTGCTCCGAAGCTCCCTTTTCCCTCTTGCCTATTGCCTATTGCCTATTGCCTATTGCCTATTGCCTATTGCCTATTGCCTATTGCCTATTGCCTTCCCCTCCTGGGAGGGGTTAGGGGTGGGTTCCTCTTGCTAGCATGCCTCTTGCCTTTTGCCTACTCCCTACTCCCTATTCCCTCGATCTGGGTGACCAAACCATGTCCATTGGCGATCGCTAGGCATATTGTCTTCTATTGTTTGTACAACGTCTGCCATGGTGCCGTCTTTGGCAACCCAACCGCCATCGATATCTGGGAAATCGAGCCGACAGTTCTCGCACTTTTTGTCATTGTAAAAGCGGATCGGACACCAGAAAGATTCCACATTCCTCAACATTTCAGCACCAAGGGAATACACCCCAGTCATCCAGTCACAGTAAAGGCACCAAATTAGATCATGACCAACTAAGCCTTCAAACTTCTGGCGACTGACATTGACCCATTCACTGTGCTTGTAACTTGGGAAGCCCAGTAACCAGATTAGGAATGGATACAAGGCTATTTCAGCAAGGCGAATCAAAAAAAACACTGGCAGACTGACAGCTGTCACCCATAATGCCAAGTGGTTTCGCCACCAGCCAAATCGCTGATTGAGGTAGCTAACAATTCTCGGTCCTTTTACTGCCTCAGAATGGACTAATTCATGAGCAACAATCCACAACTGTAGCGCTAATATTTGACCCACTAGGGCAGCCAAAACCCCCACCCAGCCTACAAGTAGTCCACTGATCAGCCAAGGAATCCACACTATCACTGATAGAATCACGTCCAGCCCAGGGGCTTGGGTAAAAGATTCCGAGATAGTCTTGCCTAGCTTACCGAGCTGAGGCATCACGGTTAACAGGGAGATCAACCCAACTCCCAGAGAAAAAACTGCTGCAAAGGTTAGAGCAAATGGAATCATAACTTGTGATGCACTATAGGGTTTTGAACAGGTCTGGAATTTGACAACTCAGGCAAAATTAACGATAAATTGGATTGCGGTGATACTTGGCATAAAAAAGTATCCACCCCCCTTGACGGTTACAAATCGAGGTAGGTTATTAATTCGTTTACGAATCAGTGAACGCTGAATGGTCATATGACCAGAACCGTCATTATCTCCGATGATCGGGTCTTTGTTACCATATAAACGGTTAAATCGAGGATTGTTACACCAAGTTTCCTGAAGAAACTCAAATTGACGCCTAATATTAGCATTAATACTGAAGAAATGCAGTCCTCGGGGCTTGCCATCATCCTCGATATCCACAGGCAACTGACCGTTTTCGATATCATCGATGGGGAATAGAGGTTCTCCGTAAAGAGCCCCCCGTCGAATAATCCGATGCCGATTGGATAGTTTGAAGGAATTCTCTGGGGTGGCATCTAGAAAGGAATCTCTGGGGTTGCTACGACGGATGTGAGCACCGATGGGGCAACGATAACCCTCCTTATCTTCTGGTAAGTACTTGAACTGATTCTTATCCTGAATCTCTGGGTTATCCTGGTCTGGGGCAAGCACTAGGGGGGTACCACTGGGCCAACGTCCTACGAACTTAGCGGCAAGCAAGCTCATGGTTGGAGCATGGGGACAACCCTCGCCATCATGTCCTTGTTGGGCAATATATTGCCAAAAGCCAGCTACATCCTGAGCTAGCTTCCGGTATACCAGGTAAGTTCCATGACGCCCGAAATCTTTGAACTCTGACAGCTCTGTACCTGGAAAACTGGGCAAGATATTATCACTATCCTGGTCTACTGGCACAGATGGGGTAGCAGGCAAGAAATCGTATTGATTGGGATAGCCCAGGATAAACTCCCCAGTCCTAACCACATCTTGATTAGGGTTTTGGTTGTTTCGAGTCCCCTCAATGATCGGCTGGGAAATACTGTCGTTAAAGCCAAAATGCTCCTTATTACTAGTACCTCTAAACCCAGGCTCTTCTGCCACAACCACTAGATTATCTTCTTGATCTTGAAGCAATTGGTTGCGCCGCTGGGCGAGGCTTTCGGGGTCTAATCCATAAAGGACCAACAGCATATGAATCTCTTCATTATTTGAGCCACCGACATCCCATTTATCTGGAGCACTTTCTGCCGTATCTCCTAATATACGAGAACGTTTTGAAGTGGCTATCCCTTCTATTAATTCCCTGGAAAAGGTTTCGAGAGTGTGCTGTGGTAGGTTAAGAGCCTGCAATCCTTTGTGGGTAAAGGCAATGTTCAAGGTAGATTCAGGTTTTTCCGTGGTTCCATCTGGTCGTTTTGGCCACAATTTACCTGTGGTGATTTCCGGGATAATAGTGTTTAACCATGCCTGAGCTTGTTTAGGGTTCTTGATTTGAACAAATAAATATAAGGCATAGCGCAGATGCCCATAACCACTCAATATAATTCCCTGAATATCTTCCCGTGCTTCTGGCGTTAATTCTGACATGGTCACTTCCCTCGTTTCTGGGTTTAGAGTTACAGAGTTATCTCTGAGTTATCGCTGCATCCAGCTGACGATTAATTCTTCTATTCAGTAGCTGTTTCAAGAAACCGTTATCAACAAACCGTTAGAGCAGTTTTAACCATTCCTCAATCGCAGCTCGATCAAAATTTGTCCCGATCATTTTGCTAATTTGTTGGTCTCTCAAACTAGTTTGGACAGTTTGCTCAGGATAGGCACTGTAGTAGAATAGGGATGGGGTTTGGTAATCTCGGAAATATTGTTTGAACGCCCCGATATCCTGAGCGCCTCCCTCTGGATAAGTCATTGTGTTGTTCCAAATGGAGTTTAATCCGTCGCTGGCTCGATCAACAAAATCATTCAGATAATTATCCCAGGAGCCATCATAATTACTTAAAAATAGTAAACGTTTCCCTTCATCAATAATCAGCCAACGGGCAAAATGAATTGTAGTGATATTAGCTAGGGATGCCGGGGGAAATAGATATTGTCCAGCCCAATTAACAAGAAACAATACTATCTTCAGACGCTTGATTCGCTCAGGCTTAATGTCTACAAGGTGATTCATTGAGTTCTGGACAAAACGATCTTCTGCGTTGGCCAGAAGCTGACTTTGAGCGAGATCAGCTTTTACACTAGTATATTGTCCAATTTCACTTCTATTTTCCGGTTTGCCCAGTATGCTAGCCAGAAAATTTATTATAACCAAGAGGATTTCGCGAATTAGGTTCAATATCCCTTGAACCAGAGCTACCAATCCTCTCAATATCTTTAATCCATTCAATCCCACAACTTCCCACCAGGTATTAGTTTGAGAAACCTGGGCAACTTTATCTAAAAATGGCTTTACTCCTGAACAATCTAGGTAGTTAGCGACATCCTTAAGATCTAAGAAATTTTCAATATGTTTCCGAATTGCGATGTAGTTCTTGAGGCTTTCGACTGTTTCGTTACGGAAGGCGATGTAGAAGGCTTCGGGCTGATAGGAGTGTTCGTTAATAAATTCAGAGAATTGTGGCTTGCCGGTATAGCCTTGGCATTTTTCCCATAGGCTATCCATTCCTGGTGATATCTGAATTATTTCATTTAGGTAGCTATCTAAGTCACCATCATAATTGCTCGAAAAGAGCAAGCGCGGTCCATTATCAGGATCATTGAGGATGGCAAAACGCGCCAAGTGGGTGTTACGGCTCTCAGGAAAGCGAACATAGGGATTATTTTCTGGCTCCGAGTCAATTGCTTCGAGAATTGATTTTAGCTCTGCCTCTTCTCCAGGCTTTATCTTGACAATAACAGTCAGCGGGTTTGGGGACATTTTGCCCTCCATTTAATTAATAATGGTGTTTTGGCGAAACTAAGTTTATGGTTTAGTTTACGGTTTAGTTTACGGTTTAGTTTACGGTTTAGCGATCGCGTTTAACCCTATGTAGCTTTAGACTATAGAGCATTGACGGGTTGGTGTGACTGTAACTTGATGACAATCATCATTAATTATACCCTATTTATTTTATCAAAATTAGTTTTCACTGTCAAAATATAAACATTGTTTACATTATTGTTTACATTACTGTGCTCTGGTCCCTGCCCTCTCCTTGCTAGGGCTCCATTTTCTACATATTTCTTAATATGTTTAGTTGATTGTTTCTGCTATAGTGGGTAAAGTTTGTGGAAAATCCAATGCTCTCAAAGAGCCGCTACTGGATGCTCTAAAGAGACCCTAAGCGAACGCATGTTTCACTATCAAACCAGTGAATCAACTGGGGTGATATAGCCAGGGTCACTTCTTCGGTTTCCCAAGTTAAATTATTAGGTAATAACCCTCGGATACTGAGAGAGTCTGACCCCTTCACCCGAACACTAATTAAATTATGCATGCCTAGATTTTCCACGAGGTAGATGCGACCCTCAATCCTATATTTATCCTCTGGTTGAGCTAAGGCCACATCTTCTGGGCGGATACCTAGGACAATCTGTGGCGGCACTTTAGGCAAATTTGGCAAAGGAATTTTGACCTCACCCAAGATGGCATAATTCCCCTGACAGTGAAGTGTCAGTAAGTTCATTTGGGGAGAACCGACAAAACTAGCCACAAACTGATTTGCTGGCTGCTTGTAAATGCCCTGGGGTGTATCTAGCTGTTGCAGCTTACCCTCAGATAACACCGCAATCTTGGTTGAGAGGGTCATCGCTTCGGTTTGGTCATGAGTAACATAAACCACTGGTGCCTTTTGAGCAACAAATAGCTGCTTCAAATCCGCCCTAACTTGCTCTCGCAGCAAAGCATCCAAGTTACTCAGAGGTTCGTCTAACAAAAACACAGCCGGTTGCCGCACCAATGCCCTGCCCAGAGCAACCCGCTGGCGCTGACCACCAGATAGCTGACTAGGCTTACGCTCCATCAAATTTTCCAGTCCCAGTTTACCAGCTACTTCCTGCACCA
Organism: Moorena sp. SIO1G6; assembly: GCF_010672795.1. NCBI lineage: Bacteria > Bacillati > Cyanobacteriota > Cyanophyceae > Coleofasciculales > Coleofasciculaceae > Moorena > Moorena sp. SIO1G6. The sequence goes on along the minus strand of NZ_JAAHFZ010000001.1, from coordinate 15,318 downwards.
GGCTCCGAATTTGGTCAGAAGGGACTTTATGGAGTTTCAGACTAGCGGCCATATTGTCATATACGGTCATATGAGGATAGAGAGCATAGCTTTGGAAAACCATAGCGATATTGCGATCGCCTGGTCTAACATGAGTAACATCCCGTCCATTGATAACTACTTTGCCATGGGTGGGTTGTTCTAATCCAGCAATTAGTCGCAGGATCGTAGATTTACCACATCCCGATGGCCCAAGTAGGGTCAGAAATTCTCCTTCATCCACTTCTAAGCTAATGTCGTTAACTGGGATGACGTTACCCTTGTTAGTCTTGTAGATTTTATTAATATTATGTAGCTCTAGTTTAGGCATACCATTTGGAGGTTGAAGGTTGGGAGGTTGAAGGTTAGCTGGTTGAAGGTTGAAGGTTAGCTGGTTGAAGGTTGAAGGTTGAAGGTTAGCTGGTTGAAGGTTGAAGGTTGAAGGTTAACTGGTTGTTCGCGTAGCGTGGCCAAAGGCCAAGGTTTTGGAAGTGTGTGGGGAAAAGCGCGATCGCATTACTTCCCCAATAGGGCACTGCCTCCCCAAGACCGCGCTAGATGGCTTTTGCAATTAGGCAAAATTCGCGGGAAAATTATACTCTCCTTCCATCTACCCATCAATGTTTACAATTCAGATGTAAAGAGAAACGATCTGAGGGAAGTCAAGTTTCAAAACTGTCAATCAATACGATAATCTCCTTCATCCTCGCGGAGTCGGTTTTGATCAGGGTAGGTTTTCAGATATGCCATGAAGCCTGTAATTTGTCGGCTGCACTTCTGGCATAGATCAAATAGTTGTGTAAACTGAGATTGATGAATGTAACCAGCATCAAGAGCAACATAGGCTTGAGAACGTAGTTCACCCGCAGAGCCTCTAGCTCGACCTAAGAACTCAATAAAAAGACGTTGTGTCCGACTCTCAAAGCCCTCAGCAATATTTGACATAATAGAAACCGCTGCACGGCGCATCTGGTTGCACAAACCAAAATCACGGGAAAACTCTCCCTCCTTTGACAGTGCGTAAACCAACCTTGTTAACTCCCGTGCTGTCTGCCATCCCTGAATTTCTTCAAATCGTTTTATCGTTCCCATACTCTTCCAAACTCAAAAGATTCAATCTTAAAAAATTCAATCTTAAAACCTTCCCTACAAAGAACGCCAAGGCCGAACAACCTCCAACCCTCCAACCCTCCAACCCTCCAACCTCCAACCCTCCAACCTCCAACCCTCCAACCCTCCAACCCTCCAACCCTCCAACCTCCAACCTCCAACCCTCCAACCTCCAACCTTCAACCTTCAACCTCCAACCTTCAACCCTCCAACCCTCCAAACCTCCAACCTCCAAACCTCCAACCTCCAACCCCCAAAGAGTTAACCCTTAACTGCTCCCGATGTTAAACCTTGGACAATTTTACCTTGGAAAAACATTACTAATACCACTAAGGGAAATGTTCCTATAACTGTCATAGCCGCAATGGAACCGTAGGGAATCTCTTTTCCCAGAGAACCACTTAACTGAGCCGCAGCAACGGGCAGGGTTTTCAGAGATTCTTGGCTAATGAAAGTGAGGGCTAAAATAAATTCATTCCAAGCAAAAATAAAGGTAAGTATTCCTGTTGTTACTAAAGCTGGAACGGTTAGGGGTAATAGAATTTGGATTAGCATTTGCCAGGTGCTATAGCCATCGACTTTAGCAGCATCTTCTAGCTCTGGCGGTAGCTGTTGAAAAAAGCTGCGCATCACTAATAGGGTGAGAGGAAGGTTGATAGCTGTATAGGAAATAATCAGGCTTAGATAATTATTCCCTAGTTTAATAATTTTGATAAGTTCCAGGAGTCCTAGGAATATCAAAATAAAGGGAAATAATGTGATAATGATAATCCCAGCAATGATGATTTTTTCTCCCCTTAGGGTTAACCGTGCTAAGGCGTAAGCAGCGGGAGTTCCTATCCCTAAACACAATAGTGTGGAAGTAATTGATACAAAGGTGCTGTTGAAAATATAGTGGACTAGGGGGCGCAGGGTAAATAAGTTTATATAGTGGTCAAGTGTATACCGCTTAGGGAAATAAATATTGGGAAGGGAAGAGATATCTTGGTTGACTTTGATGGAAGTGAGGAATTGCCAAAGGAGTGGTGCTAGGCAGAAAATTATCAATAAGATGATTCCTAGGGGCAGGATAATTAGTTTGATAATGTTAATTTGTTTTGTTTTCGGTTGAGGGGATGATGAGTTAGGCATAGGACTTACGAAGTTGAGTTGGTTTTGCCCCCCTAACCACCCAATTTGGGGGGGAATGATGTCAAAGTCCCCCAGAATTGGGGGATTTAGGGGGCTTTGCGTAACTCCTGAGGCAGAATAGTCATTAGTTGCGTGAGCCTAGGGCTATAATTACCACCGTGGTTACCAGTATCAAAAAGGTTACTACCACAAGGGCAGCACCATAACCAAAGTCTAGATAATCCATGACAGTGGTATAGATGTAGAGAGATACAACTTCTGTAGCTCCTCCCGGACCACCTCCAGTCATCACTTTGATCAGGTCGAAGACTCCGAAAGCTTGGGCAAAGCGGAACAGTAGGGAAATTAGGATTTGGGGCGTCAATAGCGGTAGAGTAATTTGCTTGAAACTTTGCCAGGGGGTAGCACCGTCTAGGGCATGGGCTTCGTATAGGTCTTGGGGAATAGACTGCAAGCCAGCTAGGAGCAAAATGCTGATGAAGGGTGTAGTTTTCCAAACGTCTGCGGCAATCACTGCCATCATCGCTGTTGTAGGGTATCCTAGCCAGTTGATTCCGTCTTGAATAATACCTAGACGCAGTAAGATATCATTCCAAACCCCAAACTGGTCATTAAACATCCAAGCCCATACTAGACCGATCAAAGCAGTTGGCAAGGCCCAAGGCAGGATAGCGATGGTGCGCACAATACCCCTTCCTTTAAAGGTTTGATTTAAAATTAATGCGATCGCAATTCCTAACACCAGTTCCAGAGCAACAGATACTGAGGTAAAAATCACAGTATTCCAGAGACTCTGCCAGAAGCGACCATCCCCCATCATTCGCCCATAATTATTGAGACCAGAAAAGACCGGTTGTAGCTGTGTCCCTAGGTTCTTAGTGAACAAACTTAACCAGAACGAACGCAAAATAGGATAGCCATAGACTAGCAGCAGTAGTAACAATGCTGGTGTTACCAACAACCACCCTGTCCTTTGCTCCTGTGCTGCTATCGGATCAGTTTTCATTCAACAATTTAGAATTTAGAATTTAGAATTTAGAATTTAGAATTTAGAATTTAGAATTTAGAATTTAGAATTTAGAATTTAGAATTTAGAATTTAGAATTTAGAATTATACATTCTGCCTTCTGCCTTCTGCCTTCTGCCTTCTGCCTTCTGCCTTCTGCCTTCTGCCTTCTGCCTTCTGCCTTCTGCCTTCTGCCTTCTGCCTTCTGCCTTCTGCCTTCTGCCTTCTACATTCTACATTCTACATTCTACATTCTACATTCTTCCTTCTACATTCTTCCTTCTACATTCTTCCTTCTACATTCTACATTCTACATTCTTCATTCTTCCTTCTTCCTTCTTCCTTCTTCATTCTTCATTCTTCATTCTTCATTCTAAATTCTACCGACAACAGCCTACGGGTTTGATCAGCTGCTGCTTTCATCATTTTTTCAGCACTGAGTTTGGGATTAGTTAGCACAGCATTGAGGTACCGTTGTAAAATATCAGATACCTGAGAATATTGGGGAACTGGTGGACGCAAGACAGCCCCCTCTAACACCTCTAGCAATTTTGGATAGTGGGGATACTTAGCAACAATATCTGGGTCTGCAAACAGCTTCCGTCGGGTTGGCAGATAGCCAGTTTCCAGAGTATACCGACGCTGGGCTTTGTCACTGGTGAAATACTCAATAGCTCTCCAGGCTTCCTCAGGATGTTTGGAAGATTTAGCAATTCCCAAACCCCAACCTCCTAAGCAAGCACCAGCTTTGCCACCAGGACCATGAACCATAGGGCTAATGCCAATCTTGCCTTTGACCTTTGAACCCTCTTGATTTGCCAATGACCAAACATAGGGCCAATTCCTCAGAAATACTGCATCCCCATTTTGAAACAACAGTCGTGTTTCTTCTTCCTGATAGGTAGTGACGCCAGGGGGTGAAATCCCTTGTTTGATGGTGCTGCGCAGAAATTCTACAGCTTTAATCGCTTCCGGTTTATCCAAACCCACTTCCAAGGTTTCCGGGTCAACCCAGAAACCACCAAAGCCTGCAAGTATCTCCACAAACATGGCTGATAACCCTTCATATTGACGACCTTGCCAAAGATAGCCCCATTTGGGATCATGGTTTTCCTGCAATTGTTGGGAAATGTTGACCAACTGCTCAAAGGTTTTTGGGGCTTGGAATCCAGCTTGCTCTAGCAAATCCTGACGATAGTAGAGGATACCACCATCGGAACGGAATGGTATGCGGTATAGTTTCCCCTGGTAGCGTCCTGAATCAACTGCTTTATCCAGAAATTCGTTTAAATACTCCTTACTAACTCGCTCCGATAAATCTAGTAACCACCCTGCAGCGGCAAATTTAGGAGCCCAAATCACGTCCATGTTAATCAGGTCATAGGGTGAGTCTCCTAAAATGAAAGCAGAGGTATAGAGGTCTTCTGTTAAGTCAGAGTTTAATGGTCCTTCGATCAGTTCGATTTGAATATCTGGATTCTCTAGCTCAAAATTCTTGACCAGTAGTTCCTGCCAATAAGCAAATTCCCCCGCTCCCATCAATAGGGTGAGTTGAACAGGGGGCTGGGTCAGTGCTGGTAGTGCCCAAAACTGGGACAGGAGCACACTGGCAACCAGCATTCCCAAAAGAATCAGGATTACGAAAGGTCTAAGCAGTTTAGTGAAACCTTAATCAGCGCGTCGCAGCATTCATCAGTTTAGCATCAACTATCCGACTCTCTAGGAACTTCATACAGATCGGCTTTGCCCCGAGCATAACTATGGGCAAGCTCAGAAGAGCAAAGATAATTGTAGATAACACGATTGGTCTCAGGAAAGATTTATCGATTGTAGATTGGTTCATGATTAAATGCTTACCTTAAACAAGTTCTAGTACTGGTGGTGAACTCAATGGCTAGGTAACGTTACAGGCTCCGTAGCCGGTATTGTTCCTGTTTTTGCTCCGTACACAAATAATCTACCGATCTCACCAAGAGCAGTCGATAACTAAAAGTTAAGGAAAGTTATGGAGTTGCCCTAGGATTGGACTTAAATCAAACATGAGGTATACCCAATCGCTAACATAACGCAAATGCGATCGCAAACCCCTGAGGTTCAAACTAGGACAAAACGCTGGAAATAAAGCTACCGTTCAAAACAAACGAAAAGCTGACATGATCAGCGTTTTTAAGTGCCACAAAGCGGTACTAGTCATTGAGTTTTAAGTAGCTATCCTAAGGGAGTAATTGTGAACGGATCTACAATCCAAAAATTAATCTTGGCACCAGTCTTCATTTCAACTACACTCTTTTGTGTCTTCACCTTACCCGTAGCCCTATTTGGTGAAGAGTCCCTCACCATCCGCATGCAAGATGAACTATTTTTTCATGGTAAAGTCAGGGATTCGGCGGCTCCTTACTTGGGACTAGCGATGTTAATCAGTTTGGGAGTAGGTATCTCTAATGCTACTTTAGCTGGGTGGCAGGACTCTTCCCGGAAGTCAGCTACCATTGAGTCTGAGTTAGACACTATCGAGCAAGCTCTTCAGGAGAAGGAAAAGTTAATTCAACAACTACAAGTTTCAACATCCGAGCTGAACACAGAGAAGCAACAGAAGCTAGATAATGTGGTTGCTTATGAAGAAGTAAAATTTGCTGCTGCCAGCGTACCGATGGCAAAGAAGGTTTCTCGGACCGTGGTCATGGAGAAACCGATAACAGTTATGGAACCGTTAATAGTTACCCAGGAACCAGTGCTTGAAAACCTAGGGATGTCATGGCAACAGAGTAAGGTAAAAGCTGGAATCTATCAGTTTGCCTCTGCTCAAACGTTCTTAGGCTACACCAAGGGATGCAGTCGGCCAAAGGGAGTTTCCCCCATTCGCGACGGCATCAAGAATACTTCTTCTGCATCTGAACAATCCACAAGCATCAGAAATCCTCAAGTTCTGGCGAAAAAAATTGTGCTAGTTGAAGCACTCCAAAGTCAAATCCAAAACCTATCGGTTCAGCTAGAATCTCTCCAAACATCTTTAAAAGCAGCACCCCAAGTATCTGATCAAGCTCAAGTTGCAGCTTAGATAATAAGTAAGCTATCAGCATTCAGCTATCAGCATTCAGCTATCAGCATTCAGCTATCAGCATTCAGCTATTGGCCAAGCTACGGAAACAGCTTTTTAATAAAAGAAGCTGACCGCTGACCGCTGACCGCTGAATGCTGACAAACTATCAGCAGCACTTTATAGGCGGTCTTTACTTTAAAAAGACCGCCTATGACTATAAGAAGCATGTTATATTATTAAGTACAGTTAATCACTTTTAAAATCGGTTATCCTCTGAAAGTTAATTGTTAATTGTTAATTGTTAAGTTTTAATTTTTAATTTTTAATTAACAATTAATTTTATTTTTAGGAATGATATAGCGTTGATCATAATTTGATCATACTTACAGCGTTTTTCATAACTATGAGGTACACAGGATTTTTTCCCTGTTCCCTGTTCCCTGTTCTGTTCCCTGTTCCCTGTTCTGTTCCCTGTTCCCTGTTCCCTGTTCCCTGTTCCCTGCTCCCTAAAACCTACTCCCTGCTCCCTAAAACCTAGCATTTTGTACCTCACGACCTTGAAAATTGCTAGATTAAACTTTGCTCAGAGGCATTTTCCCATCCTTAACCTCAAGCAGATGTGACCTAGAGGATTCCACTAGGTCAATTTCCAGACCTTCCCGCGCCATAATCGTATTAGAAAACTCCTTAACAGCCTGTTCTCCAAGCTGATCCAAGAAATCATCGTTATGGAGGGGGTCATGATGGAAGATGACTAATTTTTTAGCATTAGCAGCTCGAGCAACTTTGATAGCTTCCTGCCAGGTGGAATGTCCCCAACCAATTTTGCTCGATATCTCAGAGTAGTATTCTTGATCAGTGTAGGCAGCATCATAAATCATCAGGTCTGCATTACGGGCCAGCCGCAGGACATTTTTATCGAAACCTTCTTCGAGGTGTTCTGTGTCAGTGATGTAGGCAGCTGAATAGCCTCGCCAGTTAACTCGATAGCCAACGGCTTCACCTGGATGGTTCAAGGGTGCATTTTCTACCGTAATCTCACCAATATTGACTGTTTCTCCAATCTCAAGGTCATAGAACTTCTTTTTCGATTGCATAATTTGCAAGGGCACCGGAAAATTTGGGTGGGTCATCTGATCAGTTAGACGTTTCTCGATGGTGGCACCATTAGGGGCGCGGGTGCCATAAATATGGAAACAATTCCTTTTAATAAAGGCAGGGGTAAAGAAAGGGAAACCCTGAATATGGTCCCAATGGGAGTGGGTAAAAAATAGATGAGCTTCTACGGGCATCTCTTTCAGGAGAGACTGTCCCAAAACTCGCAACCCTGTGCCACCATCAAAAATCAGACGCTCACGACCAACTCGGATCTCTATACAAGGTGTGTTGCCTCCATACCGAACTGTTTCTGGTCCTGGACAGGCAATACTACCTCTGACGCCCCAAAAACGAATAGTGAATAAGTTGTGGGTATTAGACATAATTTTTCCTTGCAGGCTTTTGCAGTTAGTTCATCAGTGAGGGTTTTCTGACGAAGAGGGTGTCAGTGTATGGTAATCCAGGAAGGGGCAAAGGTAAAGCTAGAATAGTCAAGTACCCTTGGCCCAATTCCTATTTACCCTTAGCTTTTCTAGCTAGAATTCAAGCACATTGCACAGCACGCCTTAGCACAAGAGTCACACTAATAATTAGCAACGATCTCACCTGGATGTTACTGGTTAGAGGTGATTAGCGGACTGAATTCCCCTGTTGTTGTAGGGTGTGTCGATTATACAAAGTAGCTCAAGTTTACCAGTATAGTTCATCAATCTGGAACTATGATGGCTCATAGCAAGTACTTCTTATTCCTATGATTCCCAAAAGCTTAGCAATATTCACCTGAATGTCTTGTAAGTTACACAACCCAAGTATGTGATCAAAATCACATACTTGGCAGTGGTACCAGAGGAAAACTACACCTGACATAGATTCCCCCTCGAAGGTATGATCAACAGAAACCAGATTAATGACCAATGACCAATCAAAAGATAGTTGTCAAAGTCGGCACATCTAGTTTAACCCAACCAGCAACAGGTCAGTTGGCCCTATCCACTATTGCTGCCCTAGTGGAAACCCTGAGTCGGCTCCGTTCTGAAGGTCATCAAGTGGTACTGGTTACATCTGGCGCTGTGGGGATTGGCTGTGGGCGACTGGGCTTAACATCACGACCGAATACACTCCCTCTCAAACAAGCGATCGCAGCAGTTGGTCAAGGACGGCTGATGCGGATATATGATGACTTATTTAGTAACCTCAACCAACCTATTGCTCAGATTCTCCTCAGCCGCCGAGATTTTGTACAGCGTAGTTGCTATGTCAATGCCTATGCTACCTTTCGGGAGCTACTCCAGCTGGGGGTGATCCCTGTGGTGAATGAAAATGATACGGTAGCCGTAGATGAACTTAAATTTGGGGATAACGATACCCTTAGCGCCCTAGTAGCTAGTTTGATTGAATCGGATTGGTTGTTTTTACTAACTGATGTGGATAGACTTTACTCAGCAGACCCCCGTAAGGTACCGGATGCTGAACCAATTATTTCAGTCAATAGCATTGAGGAGTTAACTGAACTAGAGGTACAAGCTGATGACTCAGGCTCTGGTTGGGGCACTGGTGGGATGGTAACCAAAGTGGCTGCTGCCCGAATTGCTACCAATGCTGGGGTCAGAACTGTAATCACTGAAGGACGATGTCCGGATAACATTGAAAGAATTTTACAGGGTGAATCCCTGGGCACCCAGTTTGCCCCCCAAGCTCAAACCAATAAAGCCCGCAAGCACTGGATTGCTTACAGTTTAGTGCCAGCAGGGAAACTCTATCTTGATAATGGAGCGCTCAAGGCAGTTTGTGATGGGGGCAAATCTCTATTAGCAGCTGGTATTACTCGCATAGAGGGGGATTTTCGCTCATCAGATGCCGTAGAGCTATGTGACAGCAATGGTACGGAAATTGCTAGGGGATTGGTGAACTACAACAGTAATGAATTACATAAGATTCGAGGGCATAAATCGGAAGAAATCCTGACTATTTTGGGTTACAAGGGGGCAGAAACTGTGGTTCATCGGGATAACTTGGTACTGATGAATTAGGGAGTAGGGAGTAGGGAGTAGGGAGTAGGGAGTAGGGAGTAGGGAGTAGGGAATCGGGAATCGGGAATCGGGAAAAAATCCTGTATACCTGATAGCTCTGATCAACGCTAGATAACGGTGTTTTGAGGATATTTTTAATTCGTGGCTGCCTTTTTTGCTGATTCTACCCAACTATCAAAGAGTTGCTGATTTTTCTTTATCCATTCTTCGGCATGGCGGCGAATATCTTTTGGGCTACTTTCACCATCTTGTACCAGTTTTTGTTGAGCATTCACATCGTCAATTGGAACTGTCATCAACTCAAACAGGCGTTTGGCAGCTGGATTTGCTGCTAAAAATTTCTTGTTTGCCATCACCCGAACTTTATCCACAGCAAAACCCACATTTTTTCCGTTAATAGTAGTATCTTTTTCGGTTATATTTTCCTGTTCTTTAGGTAGTGAAATAAAAGGAACCTCTAATCTAATGGTATCTTCTCCTGGCTTTAATACTGTCACTGACCAGTGGGGACTATAGCTATAAAATAAAATAGGTTGTCCTTGTTTATAGCGACCCAATGTGGCGGCCAAGAGAACATCATAGTTGCCTTGGTCATGTTCAACGGTATCGCGCAACTTGTAAGCATCCAGCTGATGTTCAATTACCAACTCACACCCCCAACCTGGATTACAACCAGTTAAGTTAGCTTTGCCATCTCCATCAGAGTCAAAAAGCTTGGCAATTTTGGGGTCTTTTAGTTGTCCGAAATTAGTAATTTTGTATTGTTCAGCAGTTTTTTTATCTATCTGATAGCTTTGCAAACCATCAGCAATAATTACCCCCACCTTTTCTAATTTTTGGTCACCACCGTTTTGTAAAAAGAATTTTTTGTGTATATTTTGCCAATGAACACTGTAGAAATCTACGTCTCCATTCCTGACAGAAATGTGTGCCAGGGGAATACTAAGTTGTTTTATTGCTGCAGGTTTATAACCAACCTTTTCCAAACCAATATTGATGATTTCGGAAACAAATAAGGCATAGGTGGAAACGGAGGATGCAGAACTGACCTTGACTCCTTTACCTGCTGTGGATTGACTCCCATTTGGGGTCTGTGCTTCACAGGCGATTAAACTGAGGCATAGAGCTGCTGCTAGGATAATACAAATAAATTGATTGATTTTCCTGATGGTCATTTCTTGGATTCTATTTGATCAGGTGCTCTGGAGATGTTACAGCTAGATTTTGCCTGAAATTCTGGTAAGGCGCAATCCCGACTACGGATCATAGGGTGGAATGGGCTGTTGGTGGCATGGGCATGTTGCCTGTTTCATTTCCGGGCGGGCAGGATGCCCACTCTACTGGTCGGGCGGGCAGGATGCCTACTCTACTGCTATTTCGCGCAGCGGGCAGGATGCCCACTCTACTCCTATTGATTCGTTGATTCAGCAACGCCCAATTTCTTGCTTAAACACTGGTTTCCAATGCTATCTTACGGAATGAAGAGCCGACCGACTCCCATATAATTGTCAATTTCAATCACAATTTCAAGTAGCCTATCTACACATTTATCCCGATAGGCTCGTTCATCCAAGACCCGATCAGCATTGCCAATTGTGATGACAGGAAGGGAATTGGACTTGTTTTCTTCACGCAAAACCTTCTCTAATGCATCCTTACCTTTCATCTTTCGATTGGCTGTCAATAGAATCATCTGATTGGCTTGAGCAAAGCGCCAAACAATTCGATCATTGCTATCGATTGGTAGCTCAACTTCTTGAAAGGAGACGAAACCTATGGGGAGAGTCTCAAGCCAACCTTGATTAGCAATGTTGCCTAACAGAACTACTGCATGTCTCTCAAGATTGTGATCAATCAAGAAAATCATGCTTTCTGTGCGTGTCTTGCTTTCTGTTCCTGGAGTTTTGCCCACAACGCTTCTCGACCGGGTTTAGGGGGCATTGTTGCAATGCGAGCAAAGTGTTCTCGATTCCGCTGTTCCCAATACTGTCGGTTTTCCTGTTCCTCCTGCAAAATAGTTTGATACTCGGCTTCGACTTGGGTACGATTGTCTTCGATGTATGATAGGGCTGCGCTTACTTGTTCCTTAGTTAGGTTAAGAACATCCCCAATTAATTTTGGTGGATACTGAGCTGTGACATAATCCATCACATCGTAGAGGGTGATGCGTGTTCCGGCAATGGTTAATCCCCATTCTGTGCGAATTATAGCTGTATTGCTATTAGAAACTGGAGCCATATCTATCGCTTTCTTAAGGTATCTCTATTGTACGAAGTGTTTAAGTATTCAGTGGTCAGCTTAAAATCAGGCGTTGCTTAATATAATGATTTTAAGAGTTTTGTAGAATGGGCATGTTGGTGGAATGGGCATCTTGCCTGTTATCAATATTTTGGCGCGGGCAGGATGCCCACTCTACTGATAGTCATCCCGCCCCTCAGCAATGGCACATCTGTTCCTAATGCTGCTAGGTCTAGTCACAAAACTAGGGTTTTAACGCAAGACACGCTCGATATATACCCGTCCATAAAGGAGAGCGCAAAATTTGCAGATTTTGACGATAGATTCGAGTATCAGGATCATTTGGCCCTAACTTCTGTTCGGCAATCTCCAATGCCTGTTGATAAAGGGGTTTAGCCTCATCATAGCGCCCGATTGAGTAGTAGAGTAAACCCAGGTTGTTGAGACTGGCGGCCACATCACGATGATTTTCACCCAAGCGGCTTCTAGTTATCTCTAAACATTTCTCATACCAGGGTTCGGCCTGGTCATAGATACCTTGACCCTCATAGAAATTTCCTAAGCCAACAAAGGGCTCTATTAAATCTTCATCCCTAAGCCAGTCAGTTAGGACTGTGGCAGCTTCGGCTAAATGAGGGATGGCGGGGGTAACTGCTGCAATCTGATCACGAGTTGCTGTCTTGGGAATTTTTTTGGCCACAGCTACCATTGCTTGACAAAAGCGTTGCTTGTAGCAATCGGCCTCTGGTAATTGAGCCAGCTTGGTCTGGAAAAATTCTCGCATTAGTTGATGAAGCCGATAGGTTTTCTGTTCACTCAGTTGCAACAGATTACGATTGACCAGAAAGCGATTGGCCGTAGGCCACGCTACGCGAACGCGTAATTCTTCCCATGCTTCTTGTTCTTCTTCCCATTCCTCCTGATCGTCAGTTTCTCTAACACAATTCTCTACCAGTGACCACTCACAAGGAGCAGGAGCAAACAAACTCAGACGACATCCTAACTGCTGGGCTTCTGGTGGCAAATTGTTCCAAGATAACTCAAACCCTTCTATAGAGTAGGGCGTAGCAGGATTGATATTGTTACTGGGGGGATTTAATTTTTTCCGTTTTTTTTTACTCCTATTCCATTGCTGTTATTCAGCAACCCAGGAGTTTTGAGGCATTCGAAGATAAATTTATTGACACCAAGATAGACCAGACTATCTTGAGATTCTGGTTTGCATAGGTCAATGTGATTCTTTGGTATCGCAACCGGCTTCACTTTTTCAATGCCTGGGTTGGCACTATCCTCGTCTACAACCAAAATCCCGTTTACAGCCTGGGTTTCGTAATAGACTTTTGTGGCAATTCCTAGACTCCGAACATGTTCTCGATACCATTCATTTAATTCCCGTAACTGAGGGGAATGAGCTTTTAGTTCTTTTACACTTATTGTAGTTCGTGTCATAAAGTTAATATTATCAATTAAATTAGCTAGATGAGACCCAGTGTGGGGAGTAGCCAGAAATACAACCCCTTTCGTCTGCTCAAGAATAGCTTGCTTTTGAAAGGTCAAGGCACTGTTGAGCATCTTTTTGACTAAAAGGCCGCCCATACTGTGAGTAATAAAGATTAATGGACGTTCGCCGAGATCGCAGCTATCTAACCAATCTAATAAATTACTGGCTTGATCGAAAAGGGGCATACTGCTGTGGCTTGTCCAGTTTGTCGCTTCAGCGTCATACCCAAAAGACCAGATGTTAACGCATAAATTATCTTTTCCTAACCAACCTAGCCAGCAGTCATCATCATCCCGTTTTCCCTGGGGATGCCAGGTGCTGATAGCATCCCCTCCCAGCCCGTGAACAAACACCACATCCGCACTGGGCAATAAGTCCTGATAGCTTGAGATTTCGATTAAGCCGGTTAAATCCCTCAACGGTTACCCTCAAGTTAATTATATAGCATTAACTAGTAGATGCCTGAAACCCAATCTCGAATTATTTTAACACAGGAAAATATAGGGAGTCGGAAATTCTAAATTCTAAATTCTAAATTCTAAATTCTAAATTCTAAATTCTAAATTCTAAATTCCATAACCGTACAATTTATTTCAATTATCCCTCCGAAAAAAAATTATAAAACCCCTTGACAAATTAAAATGTTATCGTTATGATTATATTTGTAACTTAACAACGAATTGTTAACTATGTCCGACAATTTTCGCCCTAACCCAGAAAACAATCCTGAGGAAATTACTCCTAGTAATACGCCTCAGGAACCTTCCCAAAAAAAATACCCCATTAAGCACATTTTGAAAGGCTCCCGCCAGGCAATAAACAACACCATTTATACCCTTTATGCACGGGGTTACGCCCAAGTTGACGAGTGGAGCCCCCTTCAGCCGACTGACATTCCTGGCGAATTCATGACGGTAATGACGAAGTACTTAATGCTGGGTTAAGGGCTTAAATTTTGGGGGGCTTTGCCCCCCCAAAGCATCAGGTCTGATGTCAGCGGTCAGCGGTCAGCCGTCAGTGGTCAGTGTTTAGCTGATAGCTGAAAACGGATAGCTAATAGCTAATAGCTGATACGCGACACGCTGATAGCTTACGGTCTGATCGGATTATGTTTGATTAGGTTTACAAAGTTGAGACATAAGTAACAATTCCTAGCCGTGGAACATAGTTCTGCGGCTACTTTTTTTTGGTTAGCAGGTTGTTCGCGTAGCGTGGCCTTTTGGCCAAGGTTATTTGGTTGTTCGCGAAGCGTGGCCTTTTGGCCAAGGTTAGATGGTTGTTCGCCTTTGGCGTTCGAGTAGGGTAGGTTTAAGGTTATGATGTTGTAGGTTATTAACAGGCTCAGCTGATCAACACAAGACCTCTTGAGGTGATCAACAAGTGTTCTATTGTGATTAATCCTTGGTGGGCAGTGCCTAGCAACCCGATGGCAAGCACATTAATCTGTCTGTTGCACTGCCCACCCTACATCTACTTAATAAAATTCTCCTTGGTGGGCAGTGCCTAGCAACCCGATGGCAAGCACATTAATCTGTCTGTTGCACTGCCCACCCTACATCTACTTAATAAAATTCTCCTTGGTGGGCAGTGCCTAGCAACCCGATGGCAAGCACATTAATCTGTCTGTTGCACTGCCCACCCTACATCTACTTAATAAAATTCTCCCCATCTCCCCATCTCCCCGACTCCCGACTCCCGACTCCCGATTCCCGACTCCCGATTCCCGATTCCCGATTCCCTCCAATAACAAATTTAAAAATGATAAAATACCTAACTACTTTATTGCTGTTGCTAACATTATCCTTTGCCTTTGCACCTCCCGCTGTTGCTTTCTCCTACTGCCGCACTAAAAATAACAACCGGATTTGCATCCTTAGCATTAAGCGGAGTGCTAAGTATCTATGGGAATATCGAGCAGCAGTTAGTGTTAATGGCGTTGCTACTCCTATAGAAATATATAATTGTCGCGATCGCATTAGAGTTAAGAAAGACAGAACTGTTGTGCCATTTCAAGACAATGTGCGGCTCGTTTTAGCTAGGAGCCTCTAGAAACTAGAGGGGTATGAGTTAAGGGATTCGCGGGGATAACCCCGAAATCCTAACTATTTCCTGGATGGTGGTGAAAACCCACCCCTTGAGGAGACAA